>NZ_JANKAS010000036.1 GCF_024622505.1 Irregularibacter muris | reverse complement strand
CATGGTATAGGAGTCAAAGCGACTAAGCGCTACAAGATGGTCCCGCGTCCCATTAGCTAGTTGGTGAGATAACAGCTCACCAAGGCGACGATGGGTAGCCGACCTGAGAGGGTGATCGGCCACACTGGGACTGAGACACGGCCCAGACTCCTACGGGAGGCAGCAGTGGGGAATATTGCGCAATGGGGGAAACCCTGACGCAGCAACGCCGCGTGAGCGATGAAGGCCTTCGGGTCGTAAAGCTCTGTCTGGAGGGATGAAAAAAATGACAGTACCTCCGGAGGAAGCCCCGGCTAACTACGTGCCAGCAGCCGCGGTAATACGTAGGGGGCAAGCGTTGTCCGGAATTACTGGGCGTAAAGGGCGCGTAGGCGGTCTTGTAAGTCAGATGTGAAAGTCCAGGGCTCAACCGTGGAATTGCATTTGAAACTATAAGACTTGAGTGCAGGAGAGGAGAGCGGAATTCCTAGTGTAGCGGTGAAATGCGTAGAGATTAGGAAGAACACCAGTGGCGAAGGCGGCTCTCTGGACTGTAACTGACGCTGAGGCGCGAAAGCGTGGGGAGCGAACAGGATTAGATACCCTGGTAGTCCACGCCGTAAACGATGAGTGCTAGGTGTTGGGTGTCAAAGCTCAGTGCCGCAGCTAACGCATTAAGCACTCCGCCTGGGGAGTACGACCGCAAGGTTGAAACTCAAAGGAATTGACGGGGGCCCGCACAAGCAGCGGAGCATGTGGTTTAATTCGAAGCAACGCGAAGAACCTTACCAGGACTTGACATCATCTGACCGCCGTAGAGATACGGAGTTCCCTTCGGGGACAGATAGACAGGTGGTGCATGGTTGTCGTCAGCTCGTGTCGTGAGATGTTGGGTTAAGTCCCGCAACGAGCGCAACCCTTGTATTTAGTTGCCAGCATGTAAGGATGGGCACTCTAGATAGACTGCCGTAGACAATACGGAGGAAGGTGGGGATGACGTCAAATCATCATGCCCCTTATGTCCTGGGCTACACACGTGCTACAATGGTCTGTACAAAGGGTAGCGAAGTCGCAAGGCGAAGCCAATCCCATAAAACAGATCCCAGTTCGGATTGCAGGCTGCAACTCGCCTGCATGAAGTCGGAGTTGCTAGTAATCGCGGATCAGAATGCCGCGGTGAATGCGTTCCCGGGCCTTGTACACACCGCCCGTCACACCACGAGAGTTGGCAACACCCGAAGTCAGTGAGCTAACCTAGTAATAGGAGGCAGCTGCCGAAGGTGGGGCTAGTAATTGGGGTGAAGTCGTAACAAGGTAGCCGTATCGGAAGGTGCGGCTGGATCACCTCCTTTCTAAGGAGCCTACTGAAACCTTACACTGTTTTATTTTGAAAGATTAATCTCT
>NZ_JANKAS010000035.1 GCF_024622505.1 Irregularibacter muris | reverse complement strand
TTAACTTCTTCTGCACTCACTAAAGGAGCCAAAGGGGTAAGTAAGATACTAAAGAGACATACAAGGCTTATGATTTTTCTTAGCATTTTCACTTTCTCCCTCCTTTCTATTTTTTATTCAACTTCTTCTTTTAATTCGACATAAGCCACCGTATCCCCTTCTTTTTTTACATATTTATAAAATCTTAGCCCATTAATAAATTTTCGCAAAAGAAATGAACATGGTCAAATTTGACCATGTTCATTTCTTTTGTGACTTAGAAAATATCGTGTCAAAATATTATATTTGTCAATTGAACTGAGGAATATCAAATATTAATGTATAGCTAGTACATTTCTTATAAAGGTCCGCAAAAATTCTCGCCTGCTTTACGGCCCATCCAATATCAGTAGCATATTGATGTGTTGCAGGATTTGCGGGATTCCATCTCATCTTATATAGAGTATCCTGTTTATAAGATTGATGATGAACATATCCTTCAGCTATAAATTTAGCTCCTCCAATAATAGCCTTTTCTGGTGTAAACCAGCCTTCTTTATAGGCACGCTCTGCACCGCTTCTTAGGGCATCACTGTCTACAGCACCTATTCCAAACATATTATACACCTTTTTATATTCTTTTTCGGTTTTTCCCCCTAGGAGTGCCCCTTTAGAATTGATAAAAAAACCTTTATCATTAACTAGCCTGAAATTTGCATCAATATATGCCCCATTAGCAAGAGTAGATGAGCCATTACCAGTCTCAAGCTTAGCGTGAGAAATTAGATATAATTCATTAATGCTGTGTAATTGAGACGCCATCGCAAAAGCTGCTCCTTTGCTTTCCAAAATCCCTTGATTGATTAAAAGATTATTTAAATCCTTTTCTAATATACCGGTACTAACTGATAAAACTAGGAATTGATAGATGGCATCATTGTCCATGAAGTTTGCCGGATTTAAATGATATAATGTACCTTCTGCACTAGCCGCATACCATCCATACTTATCTTTGGGCTTACTTAAATCTGCATAAATCAATAAGTCCGTACGGGGATATGCTTCACTATCCACATAGTTTTTACCTAAAGCCATTTGCTTACTTAACATTTCATTTATAGATAAATTATATTTTGTCGTTTGGATATATATATTATCTCCGGTATATAGTATTTTTTTATTAGCCAATCCTATACCCATATTAGCTTCACCTATTATTTTATAGGGTACTGTTGGTGCCGTCAGTATTCTATTATAATAATTAATAGCTGTGTCGAAATTACCTTGACCATGATATTTCCTTGCTAAATTTAATATATTTACTGCACTGCTGGCTACACCTTCTTTAAATCTACTATCATTTGGGTATAACTCATATCCTTTTATATACAGGTTGAATTTCTCACTTGCATAGGGTGAATTATTAGCTTT
>NZ_JANKAS010000034.1 GCF_024622505.1 Irregularibacter muris | reverse complement strand
TAGAAGCAGCCATGGCAAAACTCTATGCTGCAGAAGTGGCCATGGAAGTGACCACAAAGGCTGTCCAACTCCATGGTGGCTATGGCTATATCCGAGACTATGATGTAGAACGTATGATGCGTGATGCCAAAATCACCGAAATATACGAAGGTACAAGCGAAGTACAGCGTATGGTTATCTCAGGTAATTTACTAAAATAACAACCCGTAGGGAGTGAAGAAAAGTGAAGATTGTAGTTTGTATAAAGCAAGTTCCAGATACAAATGAAGTAAAATTAGATCCAGTGAAAGGAACCCTTATCCGGGATGGAGTGCCAAGCATCATCAATCCCGATGATAAAGCCGGTTTAGAAGCGGCATTACAATTAAAAGATGCCATGGGAGCAGAAGTGACCGTACTGTCCATGGGACCTCCCCAAGCAGAGGAAGTTCTTAGAGAAGCCTTAGCCATGGGAGCAGATAAGGCCATTTTACTAACCGATAGAGCCTTTGGAGGAGCCGATACTTGGGCCACTTCCACCACCATTGCTGCCGCCATTAAAAATCTTGACTATGATTTAATTATTACCGGCCGCCAAGCCATTGATGGAGATACTGCCCAGGTAGGCCCACAAATTGCCGAACATCTGAATATCCCCAATATTAGCTACGCCGAAGACATCAAAGTAGAAGGAGAGCATATCCTTGTGAAACGGCAATATGAAGACAGATATCATATCCTAAAGGCCAAAATGCCTTGCTTAGTCACGGCACTAAGCGAGCTAAATGAGCCTCGGTATATGACACCAGGGGGGATTTTTGATGCCTATAGAGAAAAAGAAGTGGTAAGCTGGGGCTTAGAGGACATTACCGTAGATACCGCCAATATCGGTCTAAAGGGTTCTCCTACTCGAGTAGCAAAATCCTTCCCTAAGAGCTTAAAAGCTTCAGGGACCAAGGTAGAGCTAGATCCCGAAGAGTCAGCTTCCTATATCATAGAAAAACTAAAAGAGAAATTTGTACTGTAAATATTGAAGGAAAGTGGTGAGAATAGGCATGAATTTACAAGAATATAAAGGCATATTTGTTTTTGTAGAGCAAATGGATAAAAACATTACAGGTGTTTCCTATGAATTAATCGGTAAAGGAAAAGAGCTGGCCAAAGATTTAGATACAGAGGTAACCGCTGTACTCTTGGGTTATGACATATCCCAATTACCAGATAAACTAGCTGCCTTTGGAGCAGATAAAGTGATTGTAGTGGACCATAAAGAGCTAGAGATCTATCGAACAGAACCCTATACCGATGCTATGTACAACATTATACAAACCCATCAACCTGAAATCGTACTCTATGGAGCCACAGCCATCGGTCGTGATCTAGCCCCTCGGGTATCGGCAAGAGTACATACAGGACTAACGGCAGATTGTACAAAACTAGAAATCGATGAAGAGAGCAAAAACCTGAGAATGAC
>NZ_JANKAS010000033.1 GCF_024622505.1 Irregularibacter muris | reverse complement strand
TGTACCGACCCCCAAAAGTTAGACCAAAAATCTAACGATTGGAGGTCGGTATTTTTATGGCTGTATACAGTTATGAGTTTAAAAAGAAAGTTGTAGATGCATATTTACGTGGCGAAGGAGGTTATACTTTTTTAGCAGAAAAATATGGAGTAAAAAACAGAAGACAAGTTCTCAATTGGGTACATTACTACGAAGAACTAGGTGATGATGGATTAAAACGTTCAAGAAAGAACGAAAATTATTCTTTTGAATTTAAGCTTGGTGTGGTAGAGTCTTATTTAACAAGTGAGGTATCTTATCAGGAACTGGCTCTTTCACTAGGGATTAATAATAATGCTCTTATCGCCAGGTGGGTAAATGATTATAGAGCGGCTGGTCCTGATGCCTTAAGAGATAAGAAACGTGGAAGAAGGGCTAAAATGAATTCATCAGGTAAGGCTGTAAATATACAACACCAAGATGATTCAGCTCCTGTTGATACAAGCACTGAGCATGTTAAACAGCTTGAAGCTGAACTCTTAAAACTAAAAATCGAGAATGCTTATTTAAAAGAACTGAGGAGGCTGCGTTTAGAGGAGGAAGCTCTTCTGAAAAAAAAGCGAGAATCGTCCACAGCCTCCGAGGAGAATTCAAATTAAAAGACATTCTCGCTGTAGTTGGCTTCCCTAAAGCTACCTACATGTATTGGCAAAAAAGATTTGATAGAGATAATCCTGACAAAGAACTCGAAGAAAAAATCCTAAAAATACATGAAGATAATAAAGATTATGGATATCGACGCATGCGAGCCGAATTAAATAATCAGGGAATTCATGTTAACAAGAAAAAAGTCCAGCGAATAATGCAAAAACTCAATCTTCAGGTGACCTCATTTACACGTAAAAGTCGTAAATACAGCTCGTACAAAGGCAAGGTTGGTATTGTGGCACCTAATAGAATCCGTAGGCGATTCAATACACATATACCGCATCAAAAGGTTACAACTGATACAACCGAATTTAAATACTATGAAGTAGATTCAAAAGGCCATATGACAATGCACAAGCTTTATTTGGATCCTTTTATGGATATGTGTAATGGTGAAATTCTTAGTTATGGTATTGCTAAGCATCCTACGGCCAAGAATGTAATGGATGCACTAGATAAAGCAATTGAAATAACCTCAGATTGTTCTTATCGCCGAACATTCCATTCAGATCAAGGATGGGCTTACCAGATGAGAGCATACTCTAACCGGCTTAAGGAAGAACGTATTTTTCAAAGTATGTCTAGAAAAGGTAACTGCCATGATAATTCCGTTATGGAAAACTTCTTTGGACTGCTTAAACAAGAGATTTACTATGGTGTCGTGTATTACAGCTATGAGGAATTGAAGTCGGAAATTGAACGATACATAAATTACTATAACGAAAAGAGAATTAAAGAGAAACTTGGATGGCTAAGTCCAGTGCAATACAGACTTAGTCTTCAGGCTGCATAAAAATAGCGAGGCAGCCGAAACTGTCTCGCTAATAAAGTCTAACTTTAAGGGGTCACCTCA
>NZ_JANKAS010000032.1 GCF_024622505.1 Irregularibacter muris | reverse complement strand
CTCCTCGTATAATAAGTTTGTAGCTAATAATCGTAGCTATAAACTTATTTATTTTTATTAAGAATACCCTAATGCTAAAATAACCTTATAGGACATTAGCGAAGGTTTGAGCTTTTTCTCCTTGCAAAGCATATGCTATTGCTAATGAAAGCTTGCTCCCTGACTTAAGTATCAAATGCTGCTTACTCAGATGTTGCATCACCACCAGTAGCCCCCAGCAAGGTATTTCTGTTGGTTGAATGCTTATTATGCGAGGTTTCAGTCAGTACTTTTGATTAGGATATTCTTTCTCTAATTTCCTCATCTCTATCGAAAGGTGGTGATTTTATGAAAAAATCAGAGTATTTATCTTCTTTGTTTGTGGGCATTGATGTTTCTGCCCGTGAAAACGTTGTTTGTGCTTTGAATTTTGAACAGGACAAGCTTCTTCAGTTTGCTGTCCCTAATTCTCAGACTGGTGCCGATGAAATTGCTGATAAACTTTCTGTTTTGTTATCTAACAGTAATTTCACTCGTGTTATTATTGCTCTTGAATCCACTTCTTTTTATGGAATTCATATTGCCAACTTTCTTTCTTCTTGCACCCTTCTGCTTCCTTATAATACATATGTGTATTGTCTTAATCCTAAGATGGTTGCCAATTACAAGAAGTCTTTTATTGGCATGGGCAAGAAAGATCCCATTGATGCTTTTGTCATTGCTGATTTTGCTAGAGTTGGTAGAATCTCTTGTGAACCTTGGCGGGGTTCTCAGTTTCTGGCTCTTCAGCGTTTGACTAGACATCGTCTGCATTTAGTTGAGTGTCTGGCTAGAGAAAAAACTTACATGCTCTCTAATGTTTTTCTTAAGTTTAGCGAGTTTGCTATCCTTACGAACAAAGATCATCCTTTTTCTAATAAATATGGTGCTACCGCATCTGCTGTTTTAACTGATTTTCTTTCTAATGAAGAAATCGCTGAAACCTCCATTGAAGATCTTATTGATTTTGTTTGTGAGAAAGGGAAAAATCGTTTCTCTAACCCACAAGAGGTAGCTTCCATCTTACAAGCCGCTGCTAGAAACTCCTATCGTTTGGACAAGTGCCTTTATGAACCTTTAACTATTGCCATTGCCTCTTCTTTTAATTGCTTAAAAGCTTTTAAGAACGAAATTAAATCCATTGATAAAGCTATTATAAAAACCGTTCATGGGCTTAATCCATCCGAATACCTTTGCTTAAAATCCATTCCTGGTATCGGTCCGGTTTTTGCCGCTGGGATTCTCTCAGAGATTGGTAGTATCCAAGCATTCCCTAATCATTCAGCTCTAGCTAAATATGCCGGTATCGTATGGACTGAAAATCAGTCCGGAGACTTTCAAGCTGATGACACCAAAATGAGTAAAGCTGGTAATAAATATCTTCGTTATTATCTGATCGAAGCGACTAGTAGTGTTATTCATCATATTCCTGAGTATACTGCCTTCTATCAAAAGAAGTTTAATGAAGTTAAAACTCATCAGCACAAACGAGCACTCGCGCTTACATCACGGAAATTTATCCGTTTGGTTTTTGGATTGCTGGCTAAAAACCAACTTTTTGTTCCTCAAGGAGTAGAGTATACTCCTAATTCATAGCTTTCTTCTACCTTGATTTTTTGCTTTTTATCTCAAGGTTTATTTGTTATGCCCTTTTTTATTCATTCACTATATTACTTTCAAATTTAGTTGTTGACATATTACCAGATTGCTT
>NZ_JANKAS010000031.1 GCF_024622505.1 Irregularibacter muris | reverse complement strand
AAGAAGTTGAATAAAAAATAGAAAGGAGGGAGAAAGTGAAAATGCTAAGAAAAATCATAAGCCTTGTATGTCTCTTTAGTATCTTACTTACCCCTTTGGCTCCTTTAGTGAGTGCAGAAGAAGTTAAATCAGCAGATGAGATATATAATGGAATAGCTAAGGTGGAAGAAACCAATCCATCCCAAGTTATAGCTATATACTTAGAAGGGTATGAACTATACCCTGAGGATGAGAGATTTGAAAACTATATCATTGAACATCTTGAGGAAATACTTAACTGGTCTAAGGATAATGAGCAAAGCAACCAGTGGGAGGAAGCCCTAAGGGGATATAAAGTCATTATAGATATTGCTGAAAATCATAATGAAAATAATGGCATAATTGTACCGGAGGAAATACTTATTCAATGCCAAAAAGCTATGGAAGTTCTTAGTTTAGCAGACATCAATGATAACCTAGTGGAAGAAGTAGAACAAAGTGATGAATCTTCAGAGAAATTATTAGAGGATACTTCCAAGGAACAAGGAGAACAATCAGTAGAAGAAATAGAAAAAACTAATAAACCTACTGATGCACCTGAAAGTGCATTAGAAGAGGAAGTCCTAGAGAAAACACCAGCATCGGTAACTATGTCCAATAAAGGTGGGGATGATTCAGCTAAAGAAGAGTTGCTCATTAAGGCACAGAATTCTCCTTATGCTAGTGAGAAATTCAACCTGTATATAAAAGGATATGAGTTATATCCTAGTGATGATAGATTTAGAGAAGGCGTAGCCAGCAGTGCAGTAAACATACTAAATCTAGGGAAAAAGTATCATAATCAGGGAAATTTTGATGCTGCAGTAAATTACTATGATCGAATTATAGATGTAGATTCAGTGCCAAAGGAGATTAGAGAAACTGCACAGAAGAATAAGGCTTTGGCTCAAGCGGATAAGATGTATACCCAAGCGCAGAATTCTCCTTATGCCAGTGAGAAGTTCAACCTATATATCCAAGGATATGAGTTATATCCAAATGATAATAGATTTAAAGAAGGCATATCTAGCAGTGCAATAAATATGCTAAATTTAGGGAAAAACTACCACAAACAAGGAAACTTTGATACAGCAATAGGTTATTACAATGCCATCTTAAATGCTCCAGCAGTACCTAAAGAAACAATAGATATGGTAAACAGGTATCAAGAATTGGCAAAGAGCAAAGAAATATTGCTAACAGAGAATGAATTATATAATAAAGCTAATAATTCACCCTATGCAAGTGAGAAATTCAACCTGTATATAAAAGGATATGAGTTATACCCAAATGATAGTAGATTTAAAGAAGGTGTAGCCAGCAGTGCAGTAAGCATACTAAATCTAGGGAAAAAGTATCATAATCAGGGAAATTTTGATGCTGCAGTAAATTACTATGATCGAATTATAGATGTAGATTCAGTGCCAAAGGAGATTAGAGAAACTGCACAGAAGAATAAGGCTTTGGCTCAAGCGGATAAGATGTATACCCAAGCGCAGAATTCTCCTTATGCCAGTGAGAAGTTCAACCTATATATCCAAGGATATGAGTTATATCCAAATGATAATAGATTTAAAGAAGGCATATCTAGCAGTGCAATAAATATGCTAAATTTAGGGAAAAACTACCACAAACAAGGAAACTTTGATACAGCAATAGGTTATTACAATGCCATCTTAAATGCTCCAGCAGTACCTAAAGAAACAATAGATATGGTAAACAGGTATCAAGAATTGGCAAAGAGCAAAGAAATATTGCTAACAGAGAATGAATTATATAATAAAGCTAATAATTCACCCTATGCAAGTGAGAAATTCAACCTGTATATAAAAGGATATGAGTTATACCCAAATGATAGTAGATTTAAAGAAGGTGTAGCCAGCAGTGCAGTAA
>NZ_JANKAS010000030.1 GCF_024622505.1 Irregularibacter muris | reverse complement strand
GTAAGCGTCTTTTAATAACATGTACCAATAAATAATGGCGGCCAAATGGCCGCCATTATTATCTATTATTTCGACTTGCATGCTGCCTGAACCTGTGGGTTCCATGGAAGTAGCTTGTCTAGAAAATCTTTTTGCTGTTTAGGTGGTATTGAAGGAATATGTCTTAAAAGATACTCCAAATATTTATATGGATTTAATCCATTGGCCTTTGCTGTCTCAACAATGGTATAGACAGCGGCACTGGCACCTGCTCCCGCAGGACTTCCTGCAAAGAGCCAGTTCTTACGACCTACGGTAAAAGGGCGAATGCTGTTTTCAGCCAGATTATTGGAGATATCACAGTCTCCATCATCTAAAAAGGTCATTAAACCTTCCCGATGATTCTTTGCATACTGAAGAGCCTGTCCAACCTTGGATTTTTGCAGCACGCCTTCTAGGTTGATATCAACCCACGCCCAAAAGGCCTCTAAAACGGGTATCTCCTGTTTTAGACGCTCTACTCTTCGCTCTTCTGTTGGCAAATCCTTTAGTTTTTCTTCGATGTTAAAGAGTTTATTGCAGTAGGCAATACCTTGTTGTGCCAGGGTAGTCCCTGGACTTTTAACATCTTTAGGCAGTGCATCTACGAAGTACCTCCTTACATGACTCCAGCAAAGACACCGCTTTATATTTTTCACCTGACCATATCCTTTGAAGCCATCGGTCGTTAAATATCCGCTATATCCATCTAAGAAATCCGATGCATTCTTGCCAGCCCGCCCAGTCCGATATTCAAATATACGGATGGGTTTGCTGCTTCTAGAGCCTGTGGTGTACACCCACATATAGGATTTGGTGGTGTTGGATCGTCCTTCTTCCTTCATCACCTGGATGGGGGACTCATCTGCATGGAGATGGCTCTGCTGCAGAAGCTTCTCATGAAGTTTGGATATCATCAAGCTAAGCCATTCTTCCGATGTCTTGAGGATCCAGTTAGACAGGGTGCTTCTTGAGATTTCCATCCCAAGATTTTTCCAATCCTTTTCCTGTCGATATAAAGGCATATGATTTACATATTTTTGATACATGGTCCAGGCAACACTGGATGGACTTGCCATGGAATGCTGAAGAAGGGGTGCATCTGTTTTGGCTTGTGTAAGGTAGGCCCTTCCTTCCTTACGACAAGTCCTGCATTCCCAGTTTTCCTGATAGAGATGCACGAGTTTCATGGTAGCAGGTTGATATTCCACTTCTGTGCGTAAATACTTCTTTCCTGCATACTTTAACTCATCTCCATCTGTAAGGCATATTTGCTCTTCTTTAGATAGTGAGTAAACTCTATCTTCTTCTGGTAGATTAGAAAGAGCTTTTTCCCGAAGATAGCCAGCACGGGTCTTCTTTTTTGAAATCACTTGTTCTATTTCTTCTAGGTTTGCTTCTACTTCCGCTTCATCAAACTGACCAAAGGGAGCTACATCTAAAGTAATCTGTCCAGAAATCGCAGATGTTTTCTCACTCTTTTTCCCAAAGAGCTTTTTAGTTAGATAATCAATCTGCTCACGTAAAATCCTTGAATCTATGTTCATTTTTTCAATGGTATTATTGAGGGCAGAAATTGTTTCATTCTGTTGCTTTATGACTTCTAAAAGAATGGAATTATCAGACCCTGTAACCATTGAATCCACGCCCTTTCTAGATTGATTATTGTTACTATTATTATACCATAAAGACAGGTTTTTTCCCACAAAAAAAGCCTGTGAAACCATTGATATTTCAAAGTTTTACAGGTTAAACAATTCTTTTGTTTTTGACTTTTTTTATCGCTTTCTTTTGGTCAATGGAGAGTCCTTCTAACAGCCATCGATACTGCTGGGATGTTATCTCTCTGACATCTTCCGAAGTCCTAGGCCACCTATAGCTTCCGCTTTCCAACCTTTTATATAGAAGCAAAAATCCGTCACCTTCCCAATAAAGTGCTTTCATTCGGTCTCGTTTTCGTCCACAAAACAGAAAAAGTGCCCTTTGAAATGGATCGAGATGAAAGTTTGTTTGGACCATGGCAGCAAGACCATCAATCTGTTTTCTCATATCGGTGTGACCGCAGGCTATGTATATTCTGATATCCTTTGGAAACTGAATCAACATCATCTCTTTAGAATCTTAAGTATGGCTTCAATGGTGTCTGGATCAGCTCCATTACAAATTTCCACAGCCATATCATTATCCATTTGAATCACAGCACACACTCTAGGGGAATGCATCGACTTTTGGGGTTCAAACTGTTTTACTTCTGCGAACTGGGTCGATCCAGTGACGGCAAGGGTGCCAGCCTTTATTAAGGATTCTTCCCGTATGACTTTTAGCCAGTAATAGTATTGTCCTTCAGAAATTCCTCTCTCTTTGCACCAGGGTCTAACCGACATTCCACTTTGCATACGTTCAGCTATGACCTTACGCCATTTTTCTACTAACATTTCGTGCTGCACAGATTTCATAGTAGCCATGAGATCTCTCCTTTCAAGCTTTTATAGTTCACCGAGTACTCGGTGAACTATAAAAGTACTCTTTTGAAGTCTATTGTCTCATGCCTTTTATTGATTTTAAATCCATGAGATTATTGGACGCTTAC
>NZ_JANKAS010000029.1 GCF_024622505.1 Irregularibacter muris | reverse complement strand
GTAAGCGTCCTTTAATAACATGTACCAATAAATTATGGCAGCCATTTGGCTGCCACTGTTATTTTTTATTTTGTGCGACATGCTGCTTGAACCTGTGGGTTCCATGGAAGCATCTTGTCTAGCATATCCTTTTGTTGTTTGTTGGGTATAGAAGGAATATGTCTTAAAAGATACTCCAAATATTTGTATGGGTTTAATCCATTAGCCTTTGCTGTCTCAACAATGGTGTAGACAGCAGCACTAGCATCTGCTCCAGCAGGACTTCCTGCAAAGAGCCAGTTCTTACGACCTACGGTAAAGGGTCGGATGCTGTTTTCGGCTAGGTTATTGGAAATCTCACAGTCTCCATCATCTAAGAAAATCATGAGTCCTTCTTGATGGTTCTTTGCGTACTGCAGTGCCTGTCCAATCTTAGATTTTTGTAGCACACCTTCTAGATTGGTATTAACCCACGCCCAAAAGGCCTCTAAAACGGGTATCTCCTGTTTTAGACGCTCTACTCTTCTCTCTTCAGTTGGTAAATCCTTTAGTTTCTCTTCAATGTTAAAAAGCTTGTTGCAGTAGAGAGTACCTTGTTGTGCTAAGGTACTCCCTGGACTTTTAACATCTTTAGGCAGTGCATCTACGAAGTATCGTCTTACATGACTCCAGCAAAGACACCGCTTGATATTTTTCACCTTTCCATATCCTTTGAATCCATCGGTATGGAGATATCCGCTATATCCCTCTAAGAAATCCGATGCATTCTTGCCAGCCCGCCCAGTCCGATATTCAAATATACGGATGGGTTTGCTGCTTCTAGAACCTGTGGTGTACACCCACATATAGGACTTGGTGCTGTTAGATCGTCCTTCTTCCTTCATCACCTGGATGGGTGATTCGTCTGCATGCAAATGATTCTGCTTTAAAAGCTTCTCATGGAGTTTGGATACCATTGCACCCAGCCATTCCTCTGATGTTTTGACGATCCAGTTAGACAGGGTACTTCTAGAAAGCTCCATTCCGAGATTTTTCCAATCCTTTTCCTGTCGGTATAAAGGGATGTGATTTACATATTTTTGATACATGGTCCAGGCAACACTGGATGGGCTTGCCATGGAATGCTGAAGAAGGGGAGGGTCTGTTTTAGCTTGTGTAAGGTAGGGCCTTCCTTCCTTGCGGCAAGTTCTGCATTCCCAGTTTTCCTGATAGATATGTACGAGTTTCATGGTAGCAGGTTGATATGCTACTTCTGTTCGTAAATATTTCTTTCCTGCATACTTTAACTCATCTCCATCTGTAGGGCATACTTGCTCTTCTTGGGATAAAGAATAAACTCGGTCTTCTTCTGGAAGATTGGAAAGAGCTTTTTCTCGAGAATAACCAGCACGGGTCTTCTTTTTTGAAATGATTTGCTCTACTTCTTCTATGTTTGCTTCTACTTCCGCTTCATCAAACTGACCAAAGGCAACGGCATCTAAAGTAATCTGTCCAGAAATTGCAGATGTTTTCTCACTCTTTTTCCCAAAGAGTTTTTTGGTCAGATAATCAATCTGCTCCCGAAGAATCTTCGAGTCTGTGCTCATCTGATCAATAGTATTTTTGAGGGCAGCAATGGTTTCATTCTGTTGCTTTATCACTTCTAAAAGAATGGAGCTATCAGATCCTGTAACCATTGAATTCACGCCCTTTCTGGTTGATTATTGTTACTATTATTATACCATAAACACAGGTTTTTTCCTATAAAAAAAGCCTGTGAAACCATTGATAATTCTAGATTTCACAGGTTAAATAATCCTTTTGTTTTTCACTTCTTTTATTACTTTCTTTTGGTCAATGGAGAGCCCTTCTAACAGCCATCGATACTGCTGGGAGGTTATCTCTCTAACATCTTCTGACGTCTTAGGCCATTGATAGCTTCCGCTTTCCAATCTTTTATATAGAAGTAGGAATCCATCACCTTCCCAATAAAGTGCTTTCATTCGGTCGCGTTTTCGTCCACAAAACAAAAACAGGGCTTTTTGAAATGGATCAAGGTGAAAGTTTGTCTGGACGATAGCAGCAAGACCATCAATCTGTTTTCGCATGTCGGTGTGGCCGCAGGCTATGTATATCTGGATATCCTTTGGAAACTGAATCAGCATCATCTCTTTAGAATGTTAAGGATGGCTGAGATGGTGTCTGGATCAGCTCCATTACAAATTTCCACAGCCATACCATTCTCCATTTGTATCACAGCACACACTCTATGGGAATTCATTGGTGTTTTGGGTTCAATCTGCTTTACTTCTGCGAACTGGGGTCCTCCTGTGACGGCAAGGGTGCCTGCCTTTATTAAGGATTCTTCCCGTATGACTTTTAGCCAGTAATAGTATTGTCCTTCAGAAATTCCCCTCTCTTTGCACCAGGGCTTAACAGGCATTCCGCTTTGCATACGTTCTGCTATTATCTTACGCCATTTTTCTACTAACATTTCGTGCTGCACAGATTTCATAGTAGCCATGAGATCTCTCCTTTCAAGCTTTTATAGTTCACCGAGTACTCAGCGGGCTATAAAAGTGCTCTATTAAAGTCTATTCTCTCATGTCTTCTACTTATTTTAAATCCATGGGATTATTGGACGCTTACCTT
>NZ_JANKAS010000028.1 GCF_024622505.1 Irregularibacter muris | reverse complement strand
AAGAGAAATTATGTTCTTTGAAAACTACACAAGGAAAACAATAAAGAAAAAGTATATGGACGAAAGTCCTATACAATTTCGTCAAGGTCAAGCTAGTAAGAGCGTAGGGTGAATGCCTTGGCACCAGGAGCCGATGAAGGACGTGACAAGCTGCGAAAAGCTTCGGGTAGGCGCAAATAGCCGATAAACCGGAGATATCCGAATGGGGAAACCCGGCTGGGAGAAGCCCAGCCATCCTATAGTGAATAAAATAGCTATAGGGAAGGCAAACCAGGGGAACTGAAACATCTAAGTACCCTGAGGAAGAGAAAGAAAACTCGATTCCCTAAGTAGCGGCGAGCGAAAGGGGAAGAGCCCAAACCAGTAAAGCTTAGCTTTACTGGGGTTTAGGAATAGACATAAAAGTCTTGAATCTTTAGCCGAGTATAGCTGGAAAGCTAAGCCATAGAGAGTAAAAGCCTCGTAGGCGAAAAAGAGAAAAGATGAGTCTATCTCCAGAGTACCACGGGACACGTGAAACCCTGTGGGAAGAAGGGGGGACCACCCCCCAAGGCTAAATACTCCCTGGTGACCGATAGAGGATAGTACCGTGAGGGAAAGGTGAAAAGAACCCCGGAAGGGGAGTGAAATAGAACCTGAAACCCTATGCTTACAAGCAGTGGGAGCACCAAGGGTGTGACCGCGTGCTTTTTGTAGAACGAACCAGCGAGTTACGGTCTGTAGCAAGGTTAAGCACTTGAGGTGCGAAGCCGCAGGGAAACCGAGTCTTAAGAGGGCGAATAAGTTGCAGGCTGTAGACCCGAAACCGGGTGACCTACCCATGGCCAGGGTGAAGTTTTGGTAAAACAAAATGGAGGCCCGAACCCGTGTCTGTTGAAAAAGGCTGGGATGAGCTGTGGGTAGCGGAGAAATTCCAATCGAACTCGGAGATAGCTGGTTCTCCCCGAAATAGCTTTAGGGCTAGCGTTAACCGTTGAATCATGGAGGTAGAGCACTGAATAGGCTAGGGGGCGTCAAGCTTACCGAACCTTATCAAACTCCGAATGCCATAGATTTTAAGGTTAGCAGTCAGACTGCGGGAGATAAGTTTCGTAGTCAAGAGGGAAACAACCCAGACCATCAGCTAAGGTCCCCAAGTGCAAGTTAAGTGGGAAAGGATGTGGGATTGCATAGACAACCAGGATGTTGGCTTAGAAGCAGCCATTCATTGAAAGAGTGCGTAATAGCTCACTGGTCGAGTGATCCTGCGCCGAAAATGTCCGGGGCTAAAATTTGCCACCGAAGCTATGGATATATTTATATATGGTAGGGGAGCATTCCCTATGGATTGAAGATAGACTCGTGAGAGCTATTGGACTGTAGGGAAGAGAGAATGCTGGTATGAGTAGCGAAAGTGAAGTGAGAATCTTCACCATCGAAAGCCCAAGGTTTCCTGAGGAAGGCTCGTCCGCTCAGGGTAAGTCGGGACCTAAGCCGAGGCCGTTAGGCGTAGGCGATGGACAATCGGTTGAAATTCCGATACCACCTTGTTATGTTTGAGAGATGGAGTGACACAGGAGGATAAGTTAACCAGAGTGTTGGTGATCTCTGGCCAAGCAGTAAGGGAGATAAGATAGGCAAATCCGTCTTATTGTATTCTAAGCTGTGATGGGGAGCGAAATTTAAAGTAGCGAAGTAACTGATTTCACACTGTCGAGAAAAGCTTCTATTGAGTAACAAGGTGCCCGTACCGCAAACCGACACAGGTAGGCGAGGAGAGAATCCTAAGATGATCGGGAGAAGTGTTGTTAAGGAACTCGGCAAAATGACCCCGTAACTTCGGGAGAAGGGGTGCCACCCTCGGGTGGCCGCAGAGAAATGGCCCAAGCGACTGTTTAGCAAAAACACAGGTCTCTGCTAAATCGAAAGATGACGTATAGGGGCTGACGCCTGCCCGGTGCTGGAAGGTTAAGGGGACTGCTTAGCGTAAGCGAAGGTATGAACTTAAGCCCCAGTAAACGGCGGCCGTAACTATAACGGTCCTAAGGTAGCGAAATTCCTTGTCAGGTAAGTTCTGACCCGCACGAAAGGCGTAACGATTTGGGCACTGTCTCAACAACACACCCGGCGAAATTGTAGTACTCGTGAAGATGCGAGTTACCCGCGACAGGACGGAAAGACCCCGTAGAGCTTTACTGCAACCTGACATTGGATTTCGGTATTACATGTACAGGATAGGTGGGAGACTGAGAAGCTTGGACGCCAGTCTAGGTGGAGTCGCCCTTTGGATACCACTCTTGTAATGCTGAAATTCTAACCAGTGGCCGTGATCCGGTCATGGGACATTGTCAGGCGGGCAGTTTGACTGGGGCGGTCGCCTCCGAAAGAGTAACGGAGGCGCTCAAAGGTTCCCTCAGAATGGTCGGAAATCATTCGAAGAGTGCAAAGGCAGAAGGGAGCCTAACTGCGAGAGAGACATCTCGAGCAGGGACGAAAGTCGGACTTAGTGATCCGGTGGTACCGAGTGGAAGGGCCATCGCTCAACGGATAAAAGCTACCTCGGGGATAACAGGCTTATCTCCCCCAAGAGTCCACATCGACGGGGAGGTTTGGCACCTCGATGTCGGCTCGTCACATCCTGGGGCTGTAGTAGGTCCCAAGGGTTGGGCTGTTCGCCCATTAAAGTGGCACGCGAGCTGGGTTCAGAACGTCGTGAGACAGTTCGGTCCCTATCCGTCGTGGGCGCAGGAAATTTGAGAGGAGCTGTCCTTAGTACGAGAGGACCGGGATGGACATACCTCTGGTGTACCAGTTGTACTGCCAAGTGCATAGCTGGGTAGCTACGTATGGACGGGATAAGCGCTGAAGGCATCTAAGCGCGAAGCCCCCCTCAAGATAAGATTTCCCACAGAGTAATCTGGTAAGACCCCTTATAGACCATGAGGTTGATAGGTCAGAGGTGTAAGTGTAGCAATACATGGAGCTGACTGATACTAATCGGTCGAGGGCTTGACCTAAAAGAATTTTCCTTGTGTAGATTTCAAAGAGCATAAACTCTAAGAAAGATTCCGTGACAATAGCGGAGGGGTCACACCTGTTCCCAT
>NZ_JANKAS010000027.1 GCF_024622505.1 Irregularibacter muris | reverse complement strand
TATAACCTCCTTCGCCACGTAAATATGCATCTACAACTTTCTTTTTAAACTCATAACTGTATACAGCCATAAAAATACCGACCTCCAATCGTTAGATTTTTGGTCTAACTTTTGGGGGTCGGTACAGAAATTTTCAAAGTGTTTTTTATATATTATTCTTCTATTGTCGCCTCTTCAATTACTTTTTCAGCCAGTTGCTCTGGTAATTCTTCATAACGGGCAAACTCCATCATAAACTCTCCTCTGGCCTGGGTCATGGATCGAAGATCTGTGGCATATTTGGACATTTCGGATAAGGGAGCCTCTGCAATTATCTTTTGATAGCCCTCGGCTGGTTCCATTCCTAGTATCCTTCCTCTTTTTTTATTTAAATCTCCCATGATATCTCCCATATATTCATCGGGTACAACAATCTCTAGATGATAAATGGGTTCTAATAATACTGGGCTTGCTTCTTTTATTCCTTTTTTAAAAGCTAAAGAAGCTGCCATTTTAAAAGACATCTCATCCGAATCCACGCTGTGGAAAGAACCATCAAAGAGTGTACACCTTACTCCTGTAACAGGGTATTTCGCTAAAATTCCTTCTTCTAAACATTCTCTTAACCCTTTTTCTACTGCTGGGATATATTGGCGGGGTACCGCTCCCCCTACTACCTTATCTACAAATTCAAATTCTTCCTCTTCACCAAATAGGGGTTCAAAATCAACATAAATATGTCCAAATTGCCCTCTACCCCCCGATTGCTTTTTATGTTTCCCTTCAGAGGTGGCTTTGCTTTTTATGGTTTCACGATAGGGAATTCTGGGATCTTTTAGCAGTACATCTACTCCAAATTTGTTATGCAGTCGTTTACTTATGATGTCTAAATGCATTTCTCCCAACCCTGATATCAAGGTTTCCTTGGTTTCTCTATTTCTATATATCGTAAAAGTAGGATCTTCCTCCATCAATCTGTGTAATCCCATTCCGATTTTATCCTCATCTCCCTTTGCTTTGGGCACAATAGCTTGGGATATTATGGGCTTAGGAAAATCTATGGCTTGATATAATATGGGGTGTTCAGCATCACATAGGGTATCTCCGGTAGTGGTGGATTGTAGTTTGGAAAAGGCTCCTAAATCTCCTGCACTTAATTTTTCCACCTCGACTTGTTTTTTCCCGCTTAGTACATATAAATGACTTAGCTTCTCCTTTTTGTCTTTGGTCACGTTGTATATCTCTCCATTGGGAGATAAGGTGCCTGACATCACTTTAAATAGGGAAAGCTTTCCTACATAGGGGTCTACGATTGTTTTAAATACTAATGCTGAAAAAGGTTCATCGGTTTTATAGGATCGTTCAACTTCTTTATCATTTTGGGGGTTATTGCCATGAACTTTGTGACCCTCATGGGGGGCAGGGTAAAAGTTTATAATGACATCCATCAGACTTTCTACTCCGATATTTTGTGCGGCTGAACCACATACCACGGGTATTAAATCTCCCTCTAATACGCCCTGTTTTAATCCCTGATAGATTTCTTCAGAGGTTAATTCTTCACCATCAAAATATTTTTCCATTAACTCCTCGCTGGTTTGGGCTACCGATTCTATAATCATTTCTCTATAAGTGGAGATTTCCTCTTCCATTCCCTGGGGCAGTTCTGCATCCACACATTTTTGTCCTTTCTTGACCTTTGCCTTCATATCCACTACATTGACAATGCCCTTAAAGGTTTCTGATTCTCCCATAGGAATTAAAAAGGGGACGACGATATTTCCAAAATACTCCCTTAATTGCTCCAATACTCTTTTGAAATTTGCGTTTTCTCTATCCATCTTATTGATCATGACTATGCTGGGAATGTCTCTATCCTTTACTGCTTTAAAAGCCTTTTCCGTTCCTACTTCCATTCCCGATACAGCATCCACTACTACCACAGCGCTATCTACTACTCTTAGGGTTGCAATCATTTCACCTACAAAATCAAAGTATCCTGGAGTGTCCATTACGTTCATTTTATAATTATTAAATTCTAGTGGTACCAATGCGCTACTGATTGAGATGGCTCTTCTAACTTCTTCGGGATCATAATCTGAAACTGTGGAACCATCTTCTACTTTTCCCATTCTATCGATGAGTCCCGCATTAAATGCCATTGCCTCTACTAAGGTGGTTTTTCCACAACCACCGTGACCAATTATTCCAATATTTCTTAGATCCTTGGTTTCATACACTTTCATAGCTGCTTCCCCCTCACTTGATTTTAATAATTGTTTGAATAATGATAATATTCTAGCTTAAATCCTAAAATCCTTTTTTTACTTTTGTTTTTTGGATTTAATACTCTATTTATATTTTTATATAATAACTTGTATATTATTCTCAATATGTCCAATCTTTTCATAAAATCAAGGAAAGATAGCTTTAACCACATAACTAAAAATCCCCCTACCTTCTAGCTTACCTTGTGAACAAGGTAAGCTAGAAGGTAGGGGGAATGATGTCACACTTAACTGGGCTTAGTCCCTATTTTTGAACCCTTTTCCTACCACTTCTGCTGCATCCAGCACAGTAATAAATGCTCCCTCATCAATATCCAATAAGATTTCTCTGATTTTTGCCAATTGAAAAGGGGTAACTAAACAAAATACAATTTTTTTGGATTCCTGGGTATAGCCCCCTTGTCCCTCTAATAAGGTCACCCCTCTTTTAATCTGATTGATAATGGCTTGTCTGGCTTCCTCTGGTTTCTCGGTAATAACCAGTATAGCTTTTTTACGATCCAATCCTTGTTGTACCTTATCAATCATCAAGGAATTTATATATATAGAAATCAGCGTGTATAATCCTAGTCTTACACCGAAAACCAAGGAGGAAAACAGAACAATGGTGGCATTTACAGTGAACATCGTGGTGCCTACATCCACCGAGAAATATTTTTTTATGATTACCGCTATGATATCCGTTCCCCCTGTTGTTCCCCTGTTGGCAAATACAATTCCAGAACCTAGACCGGTAATTACACCTCCAAAAACCGCCGATAGCAAAACATCATCCACAAATACTGGCAACCTAGTTGTCCAGGTAACAAAAAGAGACAAACTTACAGTCCCAATTAGACTAATGATAATAAATGGCCTACTGACCAATTTATATCCTAGGACAAACACCGGAATATTTAGTAAAAATATCATTAATCCTACTGGTAAACCTGTTATGTAGTTTAAAAGAATACTAAGACCTGTTACGCCTCCACTTAGTAGGTGGTGAGGCACTAAAAAACCATTAATACCTATTGCTAGAAGTAAACATCCTAGTAAAACTATAGATATTCTCCTAGCATCTAGAGTTATCTTTTTACCCAATGTAAACATCTTCCTTCCTGGTGACCTAATAATAATTGCTGTTCTATATAGATTATATGTTATTTTGCATTTTATATAAATAATATAAGTAAAAAATTATACAAAAATACCCATAGTTAAAACTATGGGCATTTAAATATTTCAATTCTATTCTTATTTTGCTATTTTGATTAAGTTATTTTCTATGGTTTCTAAGATTAGAGTAGCTGAAACCGCTCCTGGATCGATATGGCCTATGGCTCTTTCTCCTAATCTCATGGCCCTTCCCTTTTTAGCAACCAAAGGAATGGTAGTCTGGGCCCCTTTTCTACTGGCTTCTACAAAGATATGGAATGCTTCTAAGGGCTCCTTATTCTCCTCTATGGCTTGAGTGAATTCATCCAGGGCTGGTCTTAGGGCATCCACCATGGTTTTATCCCCCACCACGGCCTTCCCTCTATTTTCTATGGCCTCAATACCCGCTTTTAGCATTTCATAAAAATCGTAAAAGTGAATTTTTTCCTTGCCCTTTACTGGTACGCCTAGTTTCATAAAAAAACTTCCATATAGTGGACCTGACGCCCCTCCTATTTTTCCTAAAAGAATCATCCCCACTTTTCTGCAAATATTAGAAATATCTTCTTCTTGTAATTCCTCTATTTTTGCAATGACTCCTCTAAAGCCAATGGACATATTGATCCCATGATCCCCATCTCCTATATCGGAATCCAATTTGGATAAATAATCCCGGTTTTCTTCCACCATATCCTTTAAATCCTTTATTACATTGATAAAAAAGGTTTTATCTACTACAAATTCTTGATACATTAGACCTATCCCCTTATGCTTCAATTTTAAAATAGGGCGTATCACATGGATAATCTAATAGTTCTTTTAATTCATGATCCACCTTCACTAAAGTAATTCCCATGCCTATCATATCCATGGAAGTTGCATAGTTTCCCACCAATGCCCTATGAATTTTTATTCCTTTTTCCTTTAAAACTTGAGCTACTCTTCTATGACATACATATAGATCCATAAGAGGAAGTCCACCTAGACCATTAACTAATACATAGGCTTCTTCTCCTGGTTGATAGGGAAGGTCCTCTAATATATATGCTAACATTTCATCCACTACTTCATCTGCTGGCTTAAGTTTTGTTCTTCTCACACCGGGTTCTCCATGTATGCCCATACCTATTTCCATATCTCCTTCTTCCATTTCAAAGATAGGTTTGCCTGTTACTGGTAATGTGGAGGAAGAAAGGGCAACTCCCATGGATCTTGTATGGTCATTGGCCTTTATGGCCGCAGCCTTCACCGCATCTAAATCTGCCCCCATAGCAGCCTTAGCAGCAGCAGCTTTAAATACAATAATATCTCCAGCAACTCCTCTTCTGTCTTCTACCACTTTAGAGGAGTAAACGTCATCGGTGATCAATACTGTTTCTACTCTTATGCCATCATCAGCAGCCATTTCAGCGCCCATATCAAAATTCATCACATCTCCCGCATAGTTTCCATACATGTACAAACAGCCTCTGCCCTGGTCTACAGCTTTTACAGAGTTGTAGCAAGGTTCAGGTGAAGGAGATGTATTGATATTTCCGATAACTGCAGCGTCTGCAAAGTTTTTTCCTATATAGCCTAAAAATAGTGGTTCGTGACCCGACCCTCCCCCTACGATTATTCCAACTTTTGGTTCGGGTGAAGGATGTTTTGTCACAACTACACGGTTGTCATGCTCTAAAAGTTCTACATAATCACAATTCGCCTCACAATATCCTTCCAACATTTCCTCCACGACTTCATATGGATCATTTACCAATCTTCTCATCCTCTATTCCCCCTTTTTATTCATACAAAAAGCATGATAAATTTATTTTGTCTTTTATCATGCTTCTTATCATGTCCCATATTATAAAGATATGAATGCCCCTATAATCTTAGACTAGGAATATTAAAATTTATTCATTGTTTTTGCTTCTCTGGCAGCATGGACAATTTCCTCCACATTGCTGGTAATCGAAGCTTGAATAATGGCTGCTATAGCCCCTTCTACAATAGGTGCATCGATTAGAATAACCTTTTCTTCAATAGACTTATCTAACAAATCCATCGCCATTTGTGTTGCCATAATCGAGCTGCCCAGATCCATTAAAACAAAAATATTGGCATCATTAGAAACCTCTTCAATTGCTTGCTTAATTGCAAAGGAATTGGTACCAATTCTCCCATCTTCGGTACCCCCTACCGCTTTTATCATTGCTTGTCCGGGATTCATTTCCCCTACTAATTCCTTGACTCCTTCAGCTATTTTCTTACTATGCGATACAATTATAAAACTTGCCATGGTTTCATCCCCCTATGCTTGTTTTACCCTCTACTTATTTAACATATTATGAAGAAATACAAGGGAATATACCGATATAAAACAACAAAAAAATTCACACCTTTGTGTGAATTTAAGTAAAAAAAAATGGCTCCCCAGGCTGGATTCGAACCAGCAACCTATCGGTTAACAGCCGAGTGCTCCACCGTTGAGCTACTGAGGAATAAAAATCCCGCAACGACCTACTCTCCCAGGACGTCACCGTCCAAGTACCATCAGCGCTGGAGGGCTTAACTTCTGTGTTCGGTATGGGAACAGGTGTGACCCCTCCGCTATTGTCACGGAATCTTTC
>NZ_JANKAS010000026.1 GCF_024622505.1 Irregularibacter muris | reverse complement strand
AGAATTAAAGAGAAACTTGGATGGCTAAGTCCAGTGCAATACAGACTTAGTCTTCAGGCTGCATAAAAATAGCGAGGCAGCCGAAACTGTCTCGCTAATAAAGTCTAACTTTAAGGGGTCACCTCATAATAAGATGTCTTTTTTTAAAAAAGCTATTGAATAATTATACTATTATATGTATAATTATTATTAAATTTACATTGAAAGGTGGAACAAGAACGTGAAAAAGGGAATGTTTACTTTACTTATTATTGTTTTGATGATTGCATTTGTAGGATGTAATAGCGCACAAGGGACAGAGGGTCAGGGAGAAGAATCACAACAATCTCAAGGGAAGGACACTTTAGTGGTAGGCACTAGTGCAGACTTTCCACCCTTTGAGAGTCATGAAGTAGTAGAGGGGAAGGATATGATTGTTGGTTTCGATATTGATTTGTTAAATGAGATCGCAAAGGAATTAGATGTGGATATTAAAATTGAGGATATAGATTTTAACGGATTAGTGGCAGCTGTTCAAACTGGAAAGATAGATATGGCTATATCAGGAATGACTCCCAAACCAGATAGATTAGAGAAAGTAGATTTCTCAGATTCTTATTTTAAAGCCTCCCAAGCTTTGTTGGTGAAAAAAGGGATAGCTAAGGATATTGATTCTATGGATCGATTAAAGGGAAAAATTGTAGCTTCCCAATTGGGTACAACTAGCGATGATGTCATTTCATCCTTTGAGGGTATTGAAGTAAAAAAATACAATCGGACCAATGATGCTGTGCTGGACTTAAATAATGGAAGAGTAGAGGCGGTCATCATAGAGGATACTATAGCCAAGGCTTATGTAGACAAAAATCCTGGTATAGAGGCAGTCATCCCTGAAGATCTTAATGAAGAGGAAGAACCCTTTGCCATAGCATTGCCCAAGGGAGAAAAGGAATTACTAGACAAAATAAATGGAGCTCTAAAGAATATAAAAGACTCAGGAAAATACGATGAATTAGTTGAAAAGTGGTTTGAATAAATCTCGAATAGAAGAGAAGAGGGATAGGTAAGATTTGAAACATACAAACCCTATCCCTTATCTTTCTTTTTCAGCAGTTTTGTAGAAAGGGTGAATGACATGGATTTTGGTTCAATGGCCAAGTATATACCATTGTTTGTAGAAGGATTAAAAGTAACCATTGAAATATCCTTTGTAGCAGTGATTATAGGGGTGATAATAGGCTTAGTTATAGCTCTATTCAAACTCTCTGGAATAAAGATACTTTCTTTTATTGCTACTTTATATATTCAAATCATTAGGGGAACCCCAGTAATTGTGCAATTATTTATTATCTTCTATGCTACCTATCCCTTATTCGGCTTTAACATTCCCCCCTATATCGCAGCTGTTATTACCTTTGGCTTCAATAGTGGGGCCTATGTAGCAGAAATTATTCGAGCAGGAATACAGGCTGTTGATTATGGACAAATGGAAGCGGGTAGATCTTTAGGTATGACCTATGGCAGGGTAATGAGACACATTATCATACCCCAAGGGATTAAAAATATATTACCGGCCCTAGGTAATGAATTTATTGTGTTATTAAAAGAGACCTCAGTGGTATCTATTATAGGTACAGCGGACTTAGTAAGACAAGCAGATATTATAAGGGCTGCCACTTATAGCAGCTTTGAACCTTATATCATCATTGCTATTATTTACTTAATCTTAGTATTGGGGCTTTCCAGTGTTATGGATAAAGTGGAAAGGAGGCTTAAGAAAAGTGATTACCGTTAAGAATTTATATAAAGAATTTGGAGATTTACAGGTGTTAAAGGGAATTAACCAAGAAGTAAAAAAAGGAGAAGTAGTGGTCGTGGTAGGACCCAGTGGTTCGGGAAAAAGTACCTTTTTAAGATGTATTAACTTATTAGAACAGCCTACCCAAGGAGAAATATGGATAGATGGACAAAATATTATGGACTCTAAGGTGAATATCAATGATATTCGGCAAAAAGTAGGCATGGTATTTCAACATTTTAATCTATTTCCCCATTTAACTATTTTAGACAATATATCTCTAGCTCCCATGAAGGTAAGAGGATTATCCAAGGAAGAATCCAGCCAATTGGCCTTAAATTTATTGGAAAAGGTAGGACTAAAAAATAAAGCCCAAAGCTATCCTGTTCAACTTTCAGGGGGCCAGAAGCAAAGAATAGCCATAGCTAGGGCCTTAGCCATGGAACCCGAAATCATGCTCTTTGATGAGCCCACATCGGCTTTGGATCCGGAAATGGTGAAGGAAGTACTGGGTGTAATGAAGGATCTAGCTCTAGAAGGCATGACCATGATGGTCGTGACCCATGAAATGGGTTTTGCTAAGGAAGTGGGAGATAGGATAATTTTTATGGATGAAGGATTGGTAGTGGAAGAAGGAATACCTGAACAAATGTTTAGTAATCCATCCCATCCGCGATTAAAGGAATTTTTAAGTAAAATATTATAGGCAGAGGGTAGAAGATTAAGAATAGAGAAAATCAGGATCTTTATATCTAGCCAAAAGAGGACAGCGCAGTGCGTTGTCCTCTTTTGGCGTTTATCAATTTTTAAGATTTCCTCTTCCTATTCTCTAATATTTATCCATCATGTATTTCTTTAAAGTTTCATAAATTATTGCTAAAATAATATACTAGAACCAAAATATGAAACTTTATTTCATAATAGCTTGTCTTCGTTGACACATAAATTCATGGTGATAAAATCAAATTAAGGAGTGGGAAAAGTGAAAAGTGCAATCGTCAGATTAAGAGAGTATTATAATCATGCAAGTGCTACTGAAAAGGATATTGTTAAATATATTCTTGAACATCCTAGAGAAACTACAGAAATGACCATTTATAAATTGGCAGAAGAAACCTTTTCATCTCCTGCATCCATTATTAGAATGTGTAAAAAAAATGGTTTTAGCGGTTTTAAAGATTTTACTAAAGCACTGATCTATGAATTGGCCATGAGAGATCACAATCAATCTGAAGAAAAAAGTGAAATTACAAAGTCGGATAGTATTTGGGATATTATTGAAAAGGTTACCTACAAAAACATTATTTCTCTGGAAGATACCAAAAACATCATTGATGTTGAAGTTTTAAGTAAAAGTATTGAGTTATTAAGCCAATGTGATAATATTTGTATTTTTGGCATAGGATCTTCCCTGATTGTAGCTAAGGATGCTCAGCAAAAATTTATGAGATTAAATCGATATTGCACAGTGAGTGAGGACTGGCACTTACAACTGCTGACCGCAAGAAATATGTCATCTAGGGATGTTGGTATCATTATATCTTATTCAGGACAAACATCAGAAATGATAGAATGTGCCAAAGCCATGAAGGAAAATGATGCGAAGATTATATCCATAACCCAATATGGAATTTCTCCTATAGTTGATCTATGTGATTACAATATTTTTGTAGCGGCCAATGAATCAACCTTTAGAAGTGGAGCCATGTCTTCTAGAATTTCCCAACTTAATGTAATCGATATCTTATACACGGGATATGCCAATACTCAATATGAACAATCTCTAGAATTAATCAAAAAAACTCACATCAGAAAGGAGGGGAATCAGTGATAGATTTAAAGAAAATGTCTACAGAGCAAATGAATGATAAAACCCGAGATTTAGATATTTTATCTCTACAGGATGCTCTACAAATAATGAATGAAGAAGATGCCAAGGTTGCTCTAGCCGTAAGAAAAGAAATTCCCCAAATTCAAAAAGCTGTGGAGGCTGTAGTAGAGGCCTTTAACCAAGGAGGTCGATTGATTTACATGGGGGCAGGTACCAGTGGGCGTTTAGGAGTATTAGATGCTGTAGAGTGTCCACCTACCTTTGGAACACCTCCTGAAATGGTTGTAGGTTTAATCGCAGGGGGAGAAGGAGCTTTTATAAAGGCAGTAGAAGGTGCAGAGGATAGTATTACAATGGGTGTAGAAGATTTAAAAGAGCTTGGATTAACAGCCCATGATGTAGTGATAGGCATTGCTGCCAGCGGGAGAACCCCTTACGTCATAGAGGCTCTTCACTATGCAAAACAAATAGGCTGTAAGACAGCGGGTATAGCTTGTAATAAAGATTCTGAAATAGGAGCTGCAGCGGATATAGCGATAGAAGTGGTAGTAGGGCCTGAGGTATTAACAGGATCAACAAGATTAAAGGCAGGTACTGCCCAAAAAATGGTATTAAATATGATTTCTACCATGTCTATGGTGGGCATTGGTAAGGTATATAAAAATCTTATGGTAGATGTACAAAGAACCAATAAAAAATTGGAAGTTAGGGCAGAAAATATTATTATGTCGGCTACGGAGGTAGATAGAGAAACAGCCAATAAAGTTTTAAAGGAAGCAGATGGCAGCGTAAAGTTAGCTATAACCATGATTTTATTAAATTGTAATGCCGAGGAAGCTAAAAAGAAATTAATTTTGGCCAATGGCCATGTTAGAAAAACCCTATAATTTATAAGAAAGAGGTGTATTATATGGCAACTAACCAAGAGTTAGCGAGAAAGATTCTCCAATTGGTTGGAGGTAAAGACAACATCCATTCAGCCACCAACTGCATGACTAGGTTACGTTTGAGGATTAAAGACACTTCGAAGGTAAAAATGAAAGAACTAAAGGAAACCGAAGGGGTATTGGGAATTGTAGAATCAGACACCTTGCAGGTAGTGGTAGGACCTGGAAAAGCAAAAAAATTAGCGGATATTTTTGTAGAAGAACTTGGCATTACCCAAGACTCAGCGGTTAGCGATGATTGGCAAGGCAATAAACAGGCTATAAAATCAAAACAAAAGAAGGGTCCCTTAAAGGCTGGACTAGAGACCATAGCAGGAATTTTTATTCCCCTTATACCAGCAATTATAGCAGCAGGTATTTTTAATGGTTTTGCATCTCTTATCAGTACATTACAAGGCAACGGCAATTTACCAGTCACAGGTACCTGGAACTTTATTCAATTAATGTTCTCTTTAATAGGGGCTAGTTTCTTAGGTTATTTTGCTATATATACAGGGGTTAATGCTGCAAAACGTTTTGGTGCAACTGAAGCTCTAGGAGGAATGATTGGAGCTATATCCATTGGAGCACAAATTAATGAAATTTCAGAACTGTTTGGATTGTTTAATGCAGAAGTTCCCTTAAATTCTATCCTGACTACAGGAAAAGGCGGTATTATTGGTGTTATTTTAGGAGTATATTTATTATCTAAAATTGAAAAAGTAGTGAGGAAGTCTGTACCTGACGTATTAGATCTAATCGTCACACCGGTAGTTACTTTACTAATCACAGGGCTAGCTTTAGTATTAGTCATTATGCCCGTCTCTGGATTTCTTTCCGATGGTTTAGTTAGTGTATTAAGTGTTATTATTAATTCTGATAATACTATAGTAAGTGTAATATCTGGATACGTATTATCGGCATTGTTCTTGCCAATGGTTTTATTAGGTCTACATCATGGATTGATTCCCATTTATGCCATTCAACTAGAATCCATGGGTGGAGTATCCCTTTTTCCAGTTCTTGCTATGGCAGGGGCTGGTCAAGTTGGGGCAGCAATAGCCATTTATCTAAAAGCTAAAAGGGTAAAAAATCAAAGAATGCAATCTGTTATTACTGGTGCTCTACCAGCAGGAATCTTAGGAATAGGGGAGCCTTTGATCTATGGGGTCACTTTGCCCCTAGGAAAACCATTTATTACCGCAGGTTTAGGGGCAGGATTCGGTGGGGCTTATGTTATGGCCACCAAGGTTATGGCAACGGCTTGGGGACCATCAGGTCTGGTCGCGCTACCCCTTATGCAGCCAGGGACAATGCTAAATTACTTCCTAGGAATTATCATTGCCTATGTAGGTGGATTTATTATGACCAATCTCTTCATCAAGAGCTCGGATATAGCCAATGTTTAAACAATTAGGTCTATCTATTTATTTATTTTCCTTTGAAGCTCAAAGGGAAATGCTAGAAAGATTTAAGGGAAGTGGATGCTATGTATTCACTTCCTTCCATATGCAGGAAGAATTTAGTAAAATGAAAGATTATTGCACCAAGGCCAAAGAAATGTGTATATGGTTAAAGAAAAGGGAATTTAAAATCATAGGAGATGTATCATCTAAAACCCTTGAATTTTTTCAATATGATTCCATTGTGCAATTTGCCAGAGATTTCAATTTGGATATATTACGTCTAGATTATGGTTTCAGCCAAGAGGAAATGTTGGCTATTGCTAAAGAATATCCTATATCCTTTAACCCATCAACAGAGGATGAGGTTATAGCAAGAAAAGTTTTAGATACAGGAACAGAAGTTTTTGCTCTACACAACTTCTATCCAAGGTCAGAAACAGGTCTTGATGGGGAAACCTTCCATCAAATCAATAAGAGTCTTAAGGACTTGGGTATAAAAATCTTAGCCTTCATTCCAGGGGATGAAATAAAACGTACCCCCATATATGAGGGACTACCTACCTTAGAAAAACATCGAAATATTCCACCTTATGTAGCCTTTTTAGATTTAGTAACTAATTATGATGTGGACAGTATCTTTGTGGGGGATATAAAAATATCTAAAGCCCAAAGTCACCTGATTGATACCTATCTAAAGGATAGAATAATCAGTATTCCTGTAGAATTTTCATCAGCATATCAATATTTATATGACCAGGTATTTACCATTCGAGTAGATTCTCCCCAATGGATAATGCGCTTGCAGGAATCGCGGGAATACTCCTGTGATGGAGAAAAACAACAACCCTATAATTGTATATTTCGTGAAAAAGGTGCAATTACCATGGATAATGTAGGTTATAAAAGATATAGTGGGGAAATTCAAATATTAAGACAAAGCTTTCCACAGGATTCCAGAGTAAATGTAATCGGGAGAATAGACAACGATTATCTTGATATCATGCAATGCGTAAAAAACAGAGAAAAAATAAGATTTATAAAGATATAAACTTAAAAAATTAGCTGAGGAATAAACTTCCCCGGCTAATTTTTGTTTTTTGCTTCATACTATCCTTCTAATCTTTCCTAGCATTTTATTTGTACTTTTTTCTTTCAATTTTATATTCCCATTAAAATGAACTTTAAAATTCCCTTTCGTTATAATAAGATAGATAGGGTATTTAAATCATAGAACTAGAAAGGATGAGATCCATTGAAATGGATTAAAGAATTTGGCATAATCATTGTCATACAATACCTAGCAGAAATATTGGTAAAATCATTATCTATTCCCTTTCCAGGGAGTGTTTTGGGAATGGGAATTTTATTGATATTACTATTAACCAAAGTAATCAAAATAAATCAAGTGGAGAATGTGGGAGATTTTTTACAGAGTATATTAATTATTCTATACGTTCCAGCGGGAGTAGGAATCGTACAATATCTTGATAAGATCCTTCCTATATTTTTACCCATACTAATTACTATAATTATAAGTACCATGATCACTATGATAGTCACAGGTCACATCGTACAATTTTTAATCAATTTTACAAGGAGAAAAGAAAATGCTTAATATCTTACAAAGCAGCCCCGTTTTTGGTTTAGTCATTACATTAGTTGTTTTTGGATTATCCTATAAGCTATATGATAAATATAAAATGACCATGCTCCATCCTACCGTGATAACACTAACGGTTTTAATTTTATTATTAATGTATTCCGGTATAGATTATAAAGATTATTATGAAAATGGTGGAAATATCATTCACTTCCTTTTAGCACCAGCTACCATAGTTTTAGCCTTGCCTCTATTTCGTCAATGGGAAATATTAAAAATAAATTTTTTTCCTATAGTGGTGGGTATAATGGCAGGAAGCGTTACTGGAGCCCTTAGTGTATTTTTTTTAGGGAAAATATTTGGACTAGATAAAATCATAAATATATCCCTTTTATCAAAATCAGTGACAACCCCTATTGCTGTAGAGATTACCGAGTCTATAGGAGGAATAGCTTCCATAACCATTTTAGGTGTAATGGTAGCAGGCTCTGTGGGGGCCATACTTGGACCTAAACTATTAAAGTTTTTTCGTGTGAAAAATGATATTGCCGCAGGCGTGGCTATGGGCACAGCATCCCACGGTTTTGGCACTGCCCGGGCTTTAGAAGAAGGGGAAGTACAAGGGGCAATGGCCGGTCTTGCCATTGGCTTAATGGGACTTTTTACTGCAATCGCTGTCCCTCTGATCCTAGGAATAGTAATGAAGTAAAGGGAAAAGAAAGGAGATAGGGCATGAACGATCAGGAAACATTAGATTTCATCCATGGAGCAGGAAAATTTAGTTCAAGAGCAGGTCTAGAAAATATGAAGATCTTAATGGAATTATTGGATAATCCCCAGGAAAATCTAAAAATTATTCACATAGCAGGTACCAATGGGAAAGGCTCAATAAGCAGCATGATACACAGTGTATTAAAAGAACAGGGATATAAAGTAGGGCTTTTTATCTCCCCCTACCTAGAGGAGTTTACCGAAAGAATTCAAATCAATGGGAAACACATCCCTAGACAGGATTTAGCAGATATTGCGTACAGAGTCCAGCAAAAGGTGGAAAAAATGGTTTCTATGGGCCTTCAACATCCCATAGAATTTGAAATAGTCACGGCTATAGGACTAATTTACTTTGCTCAGCAACAAGTAGATTTTGTAGTATTGGAAGTAGGCTTAGGGGGGAGATTAGATGCTACCAATATTATTTCTGCCTCAGAGGTATCTATTATTACCGCCATAGGAGTAGATCATAGGGCCCAGCTGGGCAACACCTTAAAGGAAATAGCCGGGGAAAAGGCAGGGATCATTAAAAAAAATGGATGGGTAGTGACCTCCCCTCAAAGGCCAGAGGTAGCCAAAGTCATTAGAGAAAAAGCCAGTGAAGAATCAGCAGACCTATTGTCAGTAGAAAAAAATGCAATTGAAATATTGGAAAGTTCTCTTCAGGGGCAGATATTTTCTTACCAAGGTCTCCGCTTACATTTACCTAGAATAGAAATATCCCTATTGGGTCAACATCAAATCTACAATGCTGCTACAGCCCTAATGGCAATAGAAGTACTTATAGAAAAAGGGTATCTCCTTTCCAATGAATCTGTATTACAGGGACTAAAAAAGGCACGGTGGCCTGGTAGATTTGAAGTCATATCCAAAGAGCCCTATATTATACTGGATGGTGCCCATAATGTTGATGGAGCTAAAGCTTTTGCAAAGGCAATGAAGAACTATTTTCCCCACAGAAAAATAACTTTAATGATTGGCATACTAAAGGATAAGGAAATAGAGAAAATCCTAAGGGAAATTCTACCTTTAGGGGATAAAATTATCGCTATACCCATTGACAACCCTAGGGCAATATCTCCAGAAGAATTAGAAGGCATAGTGAAAAAAATAAAATCGAAAATAAAGTGTTCTTCCATGGATAGCATTGCTCAAGCCATACAATGGGCCAAGGAAAGGCCCTCACAGGAAGTCATTGCATTTACTGGGTCTTTGTATATGCTGGGAGAAGTGCATAAGATGATGTAAAACCAGAAATGAATTGTGCAAATTTTCGTAGCCAGAATGAAAGGAACTTGTGGTTTTTATTCAGAGTTCAAATTGCTTGTCTACAGTAACCATTCCCCATAACCTACATATGATAAATTAGGCCTTAAATATTTATGGTTTTTCTTGGGGGGGTGGGAAATTGAACAAAAACACTAAATATATTTATACAGCCAATACAGGGGAGGATACCATATCCATAGTAGATTATAATAAAAGATGTGAAATAGGCAAAATGGATTTGCAATCTATGGCAAAAATAAATGGACAGCATATTTCCTCCAAGCCAGTCATAGGACCCTATAGCCTAATGATGAATCCCAAAGGAGATACTTTATACTCAATTAATTGTTATGACAACAGCATGTATATTATAGATAGGGAGACCAATACCTTAGAGGAACGAGTCCAAGTAGGCAGCTATCCCTGTGAAATTGATATTGATTGGCACGAACATACTGCTTATGTAACCAACGGAGATTCTAACACCCTTTCGGTAGTGGACCTAGGCAAAAACCGCTTGGTAGGACAAATACCCATTGGGGAATTACCCCAGGGCTTAAAGATAGGAAGAAAAAGAAAAGAAGTTTATGTAGCCAACATGTGGGAAGACAAAATTGCTGTAATAGACTGTATGAAAAATATACTTATTGATTGGATAGCGGTGGAGAGCTGCCCTTCCTATGTCCTCTTACCCCAGGATGAAAAAACCTTATTCGTCAGCAATAGCCGTATGGGCTCTGAAGGAGGAGGAGTTATCTCGATATTGGATTTAGATAGCAAACAAACCCTAAAAAGAATTCCGGTGGGCAATATACCTAGACAAATGATTTTATCATCAGGGGAAGAATTTTTATACGTAGTCAATAGTACTGGGAATTCCTTATCTGTTATTTCCTTAGAGAAGGGGCAGGAAATAAAAAGAATAGACATAGGGAATATGCCTCGGGGCATTGCTATGGACAAAGAAAACCAAACTCTTTTTACAACGAATATAGGCGACAACACGATGTCTATTATCTCATTGCAGGATTATACTTTAATAGACAATATTAAAATTGGAAAATCTCCCAATGGCATTGTCTTATTGGAATAAAAATCTTAAAAGAGGTTTACATTTGGAGAGTTAGGTGATAGAATATCATAAAATAATAAAGACTCTATGTTTTTTAAAAATAGAGGGGAGTAACTCGTCCAAAGGATTTAACTAGTCGTCATCTCAGTGGAAACACTCGGTTAGTTAACAGGGCTTTCTTGGAGTAAGACCTTTATTTCGCACTTGTATTAGGTGTGGAATGAGGTTTTTTTTATTTTCTTATATCACAATCACAAGAACAGCCATAGCTGCTTTCTTGTCAACTAGTGGAGATGTAGTTGCTTGCATGGACAGAGCATCTAAAGGATATCCTATGGAAAAGGGTAAACCTTAGTAAAAAGAGGAGGGTATAGTATTGGAGCAGCAAAATTTTTACCAATGGGATAGGGAACAAACGGTAAAACATTTCAAAGTAGATGTACAGAGTGGTTTAAGTAAAGAAGAGGTAATAAAAAGACAAGAGAAATATGGGTTAAATGAATTAGAAGAACAAAAGGGTAAATCTATCTTCTCTATGATTTTTGACCAATTTAAAGATTTTTTAATTTTAGTATTATTAGCAGCAGCTTTAGTTTCAGGGGCAATAGGGGAAACAAAGGACGCCATACTAATTATTGCCATAGTTATTGTCAACGCCATTATGGGCGTGGTGCAAGAAAATAAGGCAGAGCAATCTTTAGCTGCTCTAAAAAAACTTTCTACCCCCTCAGCTAAGGTTATTAGGGAAGGGGTGACTCAGCAAATACCTGCTAAAGAATTAGTACCAGGAGATATTGTTCTTTTAGATGCGGGAGATTATATTCCTGCCGATGGGAGACTCATCGAGACAGCTTCACTAAAGATTCAAGAATCTGCACTGACAGGGGAATCTGTACCCGTTGATAAACATAGCCAGGAAATTGATTTGGAAGAGGTCCCCTTAGGAGATAGAAAAAATCTCATGTATATGAGTAGCGTTGTTACCTACGGCAGGGGTAAAGCAGTGGTAACAAAAACAGGAATGGATACAGAAATAGGGAAAATTGCCCATATGATCCAACAATCCGAAGCTATCCAAACTCCTCTACAAAAAAGACTAGAGGAACTAGGAAAATTATTAGGAATTGCTGCACTGGCCGTTTGTGCTATCATGTTTTTAGTGGGAGTATTACAAGGAAGAGATGTCTTTGGTATGTTTATGACTGCTGTAAGTTTAGCTGTTGCAGCTATACCTGAAGGGTTGCCTGCCATTGTCACCGTGGTGCTTGCCTTAGGTGTACAGCGAATGATACGCAGTAATGCTATTATTCGTAAATTGCCTGCTGTGGAAACTTTGGGAAGTGCATCAGTTATTTGTTCAGATAAAACTGGAACCCTAACTCAAAATAAAATGACCATACAGCAAATCTATGTTGATGATGAAATGGTAGATATAAAAAATTTAGAATTCCCTTCCTTAAGCCCCGGACAGGAAAGAATATTAGAAACAGGATTATTATGTAATGATGCAGAAATACAAATCCTAGAGGGAGAAGAAAAATCCATAGGAGACCCTACAGAGGTGGCCTTTGTAAGATTAGCCCACAATATAGGCATGACAAAGAAGGATAAGCAAATACAGCACCCTAGGGTAGCAGAGGTACCCTTTGACTCTGATCGAAAACTCATGACCACGGTAAATAAAAAGGAAGAGGGGGAATATTTGGTCTTTACCAAAGGTGCTCCCGATGTTTTACTAGATATCTGTACCAAAATTTATGTTCATGGAGAAGTTAGAACTCTAGAAGAACAGGATAAAGAAAAAATTCAACAGGCAAACTATCAATTATCTTCTCAAGCCTATCGGGTTTTAGGTTTAGCCTTTAAGGAAATAGATGCTATTCCCCAAGAAATATCCAGCAGTACAATGGAAAATCAACTGATCTTCATTGGACTCATGGGTATGATTGACCCACCAAGGGAAGAGGTAAAAGACTCAGTAGCCCTTTGTCGCCAAGCAGGGATAAAACCTGTGATGATTACAGGGGATCATAAGGATACTGCGGTGGCCATTGCTAAAGAATTGGGGATTATACAAGAAGCCTCCGAGGCTGTATCGGGTAGCGAATTAGAAAAAATGAGTGATCAAGAACTAGAAAACAAAGTACAGGATTTAAGCGTATATGCTAGGGTGTCCCCAGAGCATAAGGTGCGTATTGTATCTGCATGGCAAAAAGAGGGAAAAATTGTTGCCATGACAGGGGATGGAGTAAATGATGCCCCTGCCCTTAAAAAGGCTGATATAGGCTGTGCCATGGGGATCACTGGTACTGATGTGGCTAAAGAAGCAGCAGAGATGGTGCTGACCGATGATAACTTTGCAACCATTGTTTCGGCTATTGAAGAAGGACGGGGGATATATGCCAATATCAGAAAGTCCATTCATTTTCTATTATCCTGTAATATAGGAGAGATTATTGCACTATTTATCGCTACCTTACTCAATTGGACCCAGCCTTTACTGCCCATTCATATATTGTGGGTAAATCTTGTAACAGATAGTTTGCCTGCTCTAGCATTAGGTGTAGATCCTAAGGAAAAAGATATTATGAAGCAAAAGCCCAGAGATCCTAAAGCCAGTATTTTTGCAGAGGGCTTAGGCTTTAGAATTATCTATCAAGGAATAGTTATTGGGGCCATCACCCTATTTGCTTTTAAATACGACCTAGCTCATTATGGAACAGAGGTAGCAAGGACCATGGCCTTTGCTGTATTAGGATTATCCCAACTTACCCACGCTATTAATGTACGGTCAGAGAGACATTCTGTATTTAAGGAAGGAATATTTAGAAACAAATATTTGATTTTAGCAGGATTAGTATCAGCCTTGTTACAAGTTGCGGTTATTTTTGTACCTTTCCTACAAGACATCTTTAGTGTAGTAGCTTTAAATACCCAACAATGGTTGATTGTCCTTGGTCTTGCCTTACTTCCTTTAGTTATTGTAGAGATAGTAAAACTAATTTTTCGTCTTTCTGGGCGGGAAAGTTATCAGTAAAAAAAATAAACCCTGATCATCAGGGTTTATTTTTTACTTAGAATAATCTTTAATCAAGGATTGGATAATAGGACCGTAGATCTTTTCCCCATGTCTTTTCCAATTGTTCACAATATCTTTAGCTTGTTGATTAGAAGCAACACTAATGGACAGATCCATTAAAACACTTTCATTTTCTAAAATTTTTAATTGTACCCAAAACTCTTCATCACCTTTTTTTGTATAAGAGGCAATAAGACGACTTTCATTAAGAACAGAATTACGATGTTCTGATATGTATTGATTGACTTCCTTGCACCAATTCTCAGGAAGACGTTTGAAAAATAATTCTAGAATTTCTTTACCCTGTTTTGTCAAACTATAGTAGGATTTGCCTTGAGAATGATTTTTACTTACCAGTTTACTTTGAAACAAATCATCAATATATTGTTGCAATGCAAAGTAATTAATGGAAGAATTTTCTAATACAATTTGGTTAATTTGGCCACTGGATAAAGGTAACTTCATTTGATCTAATACATAGAGTACCAATAATTTATTTTCAGCTAAATTGTCGGAGTCAAATATCACAAAAATACCTTCCTCTCGTTTTATATAATGAAATGGTTTATATAGATTATATCAAATAAATATAATATATAAAAGGAAAAGCCGTGGAAAGAAAACATAATTCCTTAGACAATAAATTTCAAATTTTACCTTTTTTCATCTACTTTTTTAAATATATCCCTTAGATTTTTTGTAAAATAGAGAATGCCCAGATAGATTATTACCATGAATATTAGAGATAGCAATACCGAAAGAGATTTATTCAAATAACTTTCTAGCAATTGTCCAGAGAAAATTGCAAAAATTAGAGAACATAGAGTTGCAAAGGTGGGTGTAATGACCCATTTAGAAAATTTAAACTTTGTTTTTGTATAGTAAAGAACATAGGAAAAATTAAGGAATGAAATAATAAAGAATGATATAATAGTAGATAAAATATATCCTGTAATCTGATAGTCGGGCTGAGCTACCAAAATATAGGTTAAAACCAATTGTAAAAACATTCCTCCTACATAGAAGATAGTAGATATAAATTCTTTGCCCATACCTTGCATAATAGAGCTGGTAATCTGGTATAAACATAAAAATAATACAACAATAGAAAGCTGGGCTAAATATATTCCTGACCCTTCATCATAGAGTAAAAGAAATATTTCATCGGAAAACACTAAAAACATTCCACATACAGGTATGGCCACCACAAAGGCAATGTGAAGGGCCTTATCAATATAATAGTGAAGCAAAGACCCATTGGACTTTTCCATGGATTCAGATATTCTAGGGACAAGATTCATCACTAAGGCAGAAGTAAAAGTAAAGGGTAAAAACAATAAAGGCATAGCCATACCATTGACTTTCCCAAAATAAGAAAGAGCAGTAGACTTATCCAAACCAGATATCATTAGCCTTATGGGAATGATAATAGATGTTATTACCCTTAATATGGAATTTACTATTCTCGAAACAGTAATAGGAATAGCAATGGTAAAAAAACTTCCCAAGGTTTTCCTAAAGGATAACTTGCTGGTTTTAGAAGCTGGTGGCCCATTGGTTTTGGTTTTATTAAATAGAAAAGCAAGCAAAGACATTCCCATCATTTCTCCTATCACAGTACCAGTCATGGAAACAGAGACAGCCATAATAGGATTGATAGGATATAGAAGCTTTAAAAGAGCAAAAACAATGGACATTCTTATAAATTGTTCTGTTAATTGGCTAAGGGCAGGAGGGATAACATTTTTTGTTCCATAGAAATACCCTCTAAACACAGCCGCTAAAGAGGCAAATAATATGGTAGGACCAAAGATATACAATGGAGTGGACAGACGACTATCTCCTAATATGTTTTTGGATATCAATGGCGTCAAAACAACCAAACCTATCCAAAACAATAGAGAAATCCCTATCATAACAAAGAGAATATATTCCACGGCCTTAAAACCATCGGATTCTCTTTCTCTAGCTACAGCTTGAGAGGTCAGTCTGATGACGGCAACAGGAACACCAGAGCCCACCAAAGTAAATATCAACATAATAATAGGATTGACCAATTCAAATAATCCTAAACCCTCGGCACCAATCAATCTTACTAGAATAATGCGGTATAAAAATCCCAAAATTCGCACCAAAACATTTACAATAGTAAGTAAAAGAGTAGAAAGTATGAAACCTTGATTTTTCATTGAAAACACCCCATAACATAGTGATAAAGGATATTCAAAAGGGGGTGAAAATATACATAAAATAAAGATATTCACGAGAGTATACTAAAAAGTAAGGGAGAAGAAGAATGTTATATGTAAGAAATGATTCTAATAATGCTTATTTTAATATTGCCTTAGAGGAATTTATCCTAAAAAAGAGCCTCAAAACCGGTGAAACCTATGTCATACTTTATATTAATGATCCAGCCATTATTATCGGAAAACATCAAAATACTATGGAAGAAGTCAATAGAGAATATGTAAAAGAAAATAATATTTATGTAGTCAGAAGAATGTCTGGAGGGGGAGCTGTCTACCACGATGAAGGAAATTTAAACTTTAGCTATATTCTCAAAGCAGGGAAAGAAGAGGTAAATAATTTCCAAAAATTTACTCAGCCAGTAATCAAGGCCTTAGATAAAATGGGTATACAAGCCAAATTGTCAGGAAGAAATGATCTGACCATTGATGGAAAGAAATTTTCTGGCAATGCCCAATACTATCAAAAAAACCGACTTCTTCATCATGGAACCCTATTATTTAATTCCCAAATGTCAAATTTAGCAAATTCCTTAAATGTAAAAGCTGAAAAAATACAATCAAAGGGGATTAAATCTGTAAGAAGTAGAGTAACCAATATTATTGATTATCTTGAAGAAAAAAGAAGTATTGAAGAATTTAAAGAATTATTAATTAAGTATTTATTTGAAGATGAGGAAGTACAAGAATATCATTTAACCGAGGAAGATTTAGCTGCAGTAGAACAATTAGTAAAAGAGAAGTATAGCACTTGGCAATGGAATTGGGGAGAATCCCCTGCTTTTGATTTAGAAAGATCCAAACGATTCCCCATAGGACTCATCGATGTCAGATTAAATGTAAAGGAAGGCTATATTACTCACTGTAAAATATTTGGAGATTTCTTTGGCAGTGGCAATGTAGAAGACATTGAAAATATACTTACAGGAACTAAATACAAAGAAGAAGATATTACAGAAGCTCTAAAGAAAATCCCTATAGAACAGTATTTTGGGAAAATTACCCTAGAGGAATTCTTGACCTGTATCCTTTAACCAGTATGAGTGTAAGAAAATAAAAGATAATTAATTCTTTTAAATATAAAGCACCTATTATTAGTTTTTGTACCGACCCCCAAAAGTTAGACCAAAAATCTAACGATTGGAGGTCGGTATTTTTATGGCTGTATACAGTTATGAGTTTAAAAAGAAAGTTGTAGATGCATATTTACGTGGCGAAGGAGGTT
>NZ_JANKAS010000025.1 GCF_024622505.1 Irregularibacter muris | reverse complement strand
GAGAATTAAAGAGAAACTTGGATGGCTAAGTCCAGTGCAATACAGACTTAGTCTTCAGGCTGCATAAAAATAGCGAGGCAGCCGAAACTGTCTCGCTAATAAAGTCTAACTTTAAGGGGTCACCTCAGTAATGGGTAGAGTGCCCTTGTTATTTTCTATACATGAAATAGGTATCAAAATATTAATACGGCAAAAGCAGCATACTCTAAGTTCACAGATATATAGTTGTAAAATAGTACTTGCACTAATGATACTGTACAAGTACTATTTTACAACTATAAATCAGATATTTACTCTCCGCATTCATCATGATGCTGATGATCATGACAAACCGAACCTGTGGATTTTAGAGTACCTTGTAGATAGGCTTCTACTGCATCTTTTGCATTACCGCTTGCTCCAGTTATCACCTCTATGGATTTTTCATTGAAGATGTCGATAGCGCTGCCACCCATACCACCTGAGATAATCACATTTACATCCATATCATTCAGAAAATTAGGTAGGAATCCAGGCTTATGCCCAGGGTTTGGTATGGACTCACTCTTTACAATTTGCTTTTCTTTAACTTCAAAAATATTGAAGTTGACGCAATGCCCAAAATGCTCTGTCACCATTTCATTTTCACTTGCTACCGCAATTTTAATCATTTTTCTTTCCTCCGTTTTTTCTAATATTTTTGCAACTGGATCAAACCAATTGCCGTCAAAAAGTTCGATTATACCCTTATCACAGGCAGCAGAAATTTTCGGATCAATAGGTAATTTGGCCAAAACCTTTAAGTTATGCTTTTCAGCAATTTCTTCAATATGGCTATCACCAAATATTTTATACTCCTTACCATTGTCAGGACATTTAAAATAGGACATATTTTCTACCAGACCAATGATAGGGATTTTCATCATCTCGGCCATTTTGACGGCTTTTGATACAATCATAGAGACTAGCTCCTGGGGAGAGGTTACTACTATAATTCCATCAACAGCAATAGATTGAAATACCGTGAGGGGAACATCACCAGTACCTGGGGGCATATCGATAAACATAAAGTCTACATCACTCCAGATAACATCGGTCCAAAATTGCTTGACTGTACCGGCAATAATAGGTCCTCTCCAGATAACCGGATCGGTATCATTTTCTAAAAGTAAGTTAACAGACATAATGTCAATGCCAGTCTTAGTTTTCACAGGGGATAATCCAAATTCATTGCCTATAGCTTTCTCTCTGATACCAAATGCTTTAGGGATAGAAGGTCCAGTAATGTCCGCATCAAGAATGGCGGTATGATAACCCCTTCTATTCATGGTAACCCCAAGCATAGAAGTAACTAGTGATTTGCCGACGCCCCCCTTACCACTGACAATACCAATGACCTTTTTAATGTTACTCATCTCATGGGGTTTATTGGAGAAATCGGTTTTTTGTTCTTTTCTTTCTGCACAGTCATCTGAGCAACTGCTACAGCTTTGGTTGCAATCTTCACTCATGATTTTAGCTCCTTTATTTTAGAGGATTATTTCACTACCTGCTGAACGCTACACCCACAGCTATCTTAAATATGTAATGCATCATTGGAGTGCAGAACAGGGTATTCTTCAAAAAGCAATTTTATTGTCTTATTGAAAACCACTTTCACGGCTATACCTGATGCGCAGTTTATGTCTACAATGGTCTGTCCATTATTAATGGCTTTTATTGCACCTGCATCAAAAGGTATTTTGCCCATAAAAGCAAGCCCTTGTTTTTTACAGAATTCTTCAATCTTTTTTGTGTTTTCAATGTTGGTGTCAAACTTGTTTATACATATTGCTGTCTTGGTCCCAAATTTCGCTGCTGTATTTATAATTCGTTCCATATCATGAATGCCTGATATAGAAGGTTCGGCCACCATCAAAACCATATCCGCACCGCTAAGGGATGCTATAACTGGACAGCCTATACCGGGAGAACCGTCAATAATTGCAAGATGGGTAGGAGCTGTTGCCGACTTCATCTGTTTTTTCACCTCTGTGACCAGCATTCCTGAGGTGCCGCTACCCATTTTCAGCTGGGCTGTAGAAAAAACTTTTCCTTCCTTTGCATGGAGCATCAACTCACCAGCTACAGCTGGTTTTAAAGATATAGCTTCTACTGGACAGATAGCTTGGCAAACTCCACAGCCCTCACAGGCAAAGGGATTTACCTTGTATTTCTTATCTACTGAAATAGAATCAAATCTACAGTTTTGTCTACACCTATCGCATTGGATGCACAATTCTGTATTTATCTCGGCTTTTGGCAAACCATAATAATCTGTTCTCTTTGGTGCAGAGCTTTGTTCTGTTATTAGGTGTAGGTTAGGTGCATCTACATCACAATCTGCATAAGCCTTAGCCTTTGAAAGCTTTATAAAAGCACTAGCTATAGTGGTTTTTCCAGTACCACCTTTTCCACTAAGAATGAGAAGTTGTTTCATGCTGCACCTCCTCTTGCACTATTTCTAGCAGAGAAGAAAATAAAGCCTGGTATTTTTCGTTTTCCCTTACGGCAATTTTGGCATTTGAATTCAATATCCCAAGTTCACTATCAAAGGGAAGCCGGGATAAAATTTTAATGTTTTTTTCTACACAGAATCTTTCAGCCGGATTGTCTCCTTCTACACACTTGTTTAGAACTACACCAAAAGATTTATTAAATAACTTGACTAGTTCATATACCATATTGAGGTTATGAACACCAAATATCGTAGGTTCAGCTACCAATATACAGTAGTCTGCATCCTTGATGCTATCCATTACCATACAGGCACTTCCAGGAGGGCAATCAATAAAGGTTAGTTTGTTTGATGGAGGTGTGTTTTCATGTAGAAGCTTTTTTATCATAGGAATACCTGAGGCTTCTCCAGTATTTAATATTCCTGTGTACACCGTAACTTGATCGGAAGTTCCCTTCTGAACTTTTCCAATAACCTTTTCTCTTTCAGTAAGGGCCTCTTCAGGGCAAAACAGAATACAGCCACCACAGGAGTGACAAACCTCTTCAAAAACAATAAGTTTCTCTTTTATATAGGCAAGGGCATTGAATTTACAGAAATCAACACATTTTCGGCATCCATTACAAAGCTCATTATCTACCTTTGGAATGTTTATTGTTATTTCTTCCTCCTGAGTATTTTCAGGTTTAAAGAATAGATGTCCATTTGGTTCTTCAATATCACAATCTATGTAGGTTGATGTTTTTGCAGCTGCAGCTAAGTTTACCGATACCAGTGTTTTTCCTGTGCCTCCCTTGCCACTTAGCACAGCTATTTTCATTTTAATTGCCGACCTGTCCATGAAATCCAGCATGAATTTCATCCAGCAAAGGAAGTTTTCCAGCAATAAAGGCATCAATATTATCTTTAGCTGAAATAGTTATGGTTTTGAATATTTTGATATCAGCAACTTTGAGCATGTCAGCAGCATTTTCTCCACAACGAGGAGTGAGCAAAGCATTTACTTTGTTATCCACTATTATTTGTGCAGCCTTGATCCCTGACCCGCCTGTACTTGCTGCTGCACTATTGTCAAGAAATACACTTTCTTTAGTATCTGTATCATATATAAGGAAATAGGGAGTACGTCCAAAGGATACACATACAGTAGCCTTCAAATTTTTCTCATCTACCGGAATGGCTATGATCATAAGAATCCTCCGTTCTTTTATTTATTAAATAATTATTGATCGCATTACGTAATGCACTTACACCCAAATTTGAGCAGTGAACCTTATTTTCAGGAAGCCCATCCAAAGCTTGAAGAATATTTTCTTCTGTAATATTCAAGGCTTCTTCTAGGGTTTTACCTTTTGCTAACACCGATGTCATGCTGGAGGTTGCAATTGATGCGCAACAACCAAATACAAGATAACTTATTTCATCTATACGATTGTTCTTGACCTTTATATAAATAGTCAAACAATCTCCACATGAAGGATCACCAAAACTTCCTTGGGCATCGGCATCAGGCATACTATGAGCATTTTGAGGACACATAAAATGTTCAATTACTTTTTCAGAGTAGATAATCAGTCACCTCGATTCTCATTATCTGTAAAGCCTCTACCACGCCCGTGCCTATGACAGCCTCTGCCACATCCATTTCCTAATCTGTCACAAAGTCGGTATTCACCTCCTTCAATAAACAGTACTTTTCCATTGACTAATGATTCAGCCAGTTTTTTTCTGGCTTCAATATAAATGCCTTGAACAGTAGTACGGGCGACATTCATCTGGGTGGCACATTCTTCTTGTGTAAAGCCCTTCAAATCAATAAGCCTTATGGTTTCATATTCGTCGACGGTCATATTTACATAATTTCTTGCATTTGTAGGAGGATCAAGAGGCCCAAATTTATTACTTTCGGGAAGGCTGCATACTTTTCTCCATTTCATTGGTCTTGGCATAGCGTTCACCTCCTTATAGTTTATGACATATGTCATTTACAATTCTAATTATACTCTGTTTATGACATATGTCAATAATTAATTAATCTTAAATTAATTAAAAGAGAAATATAGAAAAGACTACCAACCAAGAAGGAATACTCCTGGAGTTAGCAGTCCCTTAACATGGTAACAAAGGTCATCATATGTGAAAGAAGCTTTATTTAATGTACGGGGCTTTCTATAGATTGTACTTAGCTAATCCATTAAAATTTTCATTTTCCTACCTCAAAGTATTCATTTTAAAAGTAATGGATTGAAGACCAGTGTGACTGAAAAATGATGTTACAAAGGCATAGCAGGAGAGGGCACTACGCAAGGAAATGTGTCTACCATGGATGCGTTTATTCTCTATAGAACAGCCAAATTAAAGAATAAATAGGGTTAAATGAAGAGAGCTATTCTTGTATATATGGAGGTTAATCATATGTTATAATACCCTTAATAAGATTGATATAAAGGCTATAGAATGGAGGCATTATGATAATAAATAGACTTAAGACCAATAAAAAATTTATATTTTCTATTATTGTATCTAGTGCAATTATTCTTATGGTTTTAATATATATTGTATGGATTAATTTTTTTGATCAACCCCATGAATTTCATGCAGATAAAGGAATTATTGATTTACATCATTGGGATATGCATCAAGACACCAATATTTATTTAGCAGGAGAGTGGGAATTTTATCCCCATGAATTATTGACTCCAGAAGATGATTTTGATGAATATGAAAATATAAAACAATATGTTGAGGTACCTGGCTCTTGGGAAACCTATTTAAACAAGGATGGAAGCGTAGATGGCTCTGGTACATATCGGGTAAAACTTAAACTGCCACAGGATGATCTATACGGAATAAAATCGAGAACCATAAGAACTTCCAATCGAATTTTTATGAAAAATAGAGAAATTGCTTCTGCTGGGAATCCTTCTATGGATAGAGCCAATTACGTAGCAGAAGAATCCCATAGAATCGGATTTGTAGAGAGTGAAAACCAAGAATTAATATTAATCGTTCATGTATCAAGTTATGATTATATGAGCGGAGGCATTACAAAGGCCATAGAATTTGGGCGATATGAATCTATATTAAGGCAGGATCGCATTGTACGGGGTATTGACGCTATGGCTATTTCTATTGCCTTTGTTTTAGGACTGTACTTTTTTGCAACTTATTTTCAAAGGGGAAAAGGGAAGGAATTATTGTATTTTAGTTTGACAAGTATTTTTATATCCCTTTATCTATCCACCTTGAATGAACAGTTACTGCATTCTCTTATTGGATATAGCCAAAATATAAGGATGCGAATACAGTTAGTATCCATTATGATTTTCACCATATGTTTACTCAAATTTATGTATTATTCCTTTAAAGAATGTAGTAATAGAAAAGTTATCAATATCATTATAGGCCTGGTGGTTCTTAGTATGTCCTTGGCATTTTTTACGGTAGAGGGAACATCCTTTATAACCATTTCATTTTCCCAGTACTTTGTATCGGCAACCACCTTTATGGCTTTTATGAAGATCTTCTTTATCCTCATAAAATCAATTATTAAAAAAGTAGAATCCTTAGAGTATATCCTGATTTTTACTTCTACCATGTTCTCCTGTTGGATGGCAATGGTGTTACGGGTTTTCTTTGAATTTTACCTAGGGAATCTCATGTTAGTATTGGTATTTACTATACTCATAAGCATTGCATTATTGATGGGGGAAAAACTTCAAATAGATTATAAAAATGTACAATCCCTATCAAATAAACTATTAGAAGAGGATAAATTAAAGGATGAATTTTTAGAAAGGGTTTCTCATGAATTAAGGACACCACTTCATGTGATTTTAAATGCCACCGAGGCACTCATTGAAGGAAAAAAGGGGACAATAAATGAAAAACAACAAGAGAGTTTATTTTTTATTATTCAAGAAGGAAAGAGATTGACTAGTTTAGTAGAGGACTTGCTATATGCTTCTCAAATGGAAGATGGGGAGATCAACATTCGGTTGGCAACCATCAATTCCCATAAGATTGTGGAGGATGTACTAAGAGAAATACACGCTGTTATACCCAAGAATAAAAATATACAATTAATAAATAACATTCCAGAAGATTTTCCACAATTAAAAGCCGATCATGGAAAGTTTATCCAAGTTATTTATAATTTAGTGAATAATTCTATTAAATATACTAAATCTGGAGAAATTGCTATTTCAGCATCTATCCAAGATGAATATGCTATTTTTCGTGTAAGGGATACGGGCATCGGTATTAAAGAAGAGGATTTAGGGAGTATATTTAATAAATTTTATCGAAAGCTAGATAATGATATTGTCCAATCAGAGCTGGGGTTGGGATTAGGACTTTCAGTGGTTAAGCAATTAGTTGAAGTACAAGGTGGCACAGTGGATGTAGAGTCAACTTATGGAAAGGGAAGTACATTTCTCTTTACCATTCCCTTGCAGGAAATTCAAGAAGATATTATTGAGGTTGCACAATTGGAGCAATCAATTACAGAACAAGAGATGGCCTATTCCATGGATAGGGCTACCCTTCTGATTGTAGACGATGAAATCTCCAATCAAAAGGTATTAGCGGATATATTAATTGAGGCCCAATATAATCTGATATTTGCTCACAATGGAAGGGAAGCTATTAAAATCTTGGAAGATCACCAAGTAGACTTAATAATCTTAGACCTTATGCTACCGGATATTTCTGGGGATATAGCATGCCAACAGATTCGAAAAAAATACTCCATGGTGGAATTGCCTATTATCATGCTAACGGCATCTGGAAGGATAAAGGATTTTAAGAATACCTTTGAATGTGGGGCTAATGATTTTCTAAAGAAACCTGCCGATAGTGTAGAATTAAGATCTAGAATTAAGTCATTATTATTGATGAAAAGCTCTGTAGAAGAAGGGCTTCGCAAAGAATTTGAATATTTTTATTCTCAAATATCGCCCCATTTTTTATACAATACACTTAATACCATCATTGGTTTAAGCTACACGGATATGTCTAAGGCTAGAGAAGCATTAAACAATTTATCCATCTATTTTCGAGGGAAGCTGGATGTGTACCAAAATAGGAGTCTCATTTCTCTAGAGTCTGAGTTAGAACTGGTTACTGCCTATTTAGAAATAGAACATCTTAGATATAGCCATCGATTAAAGATTCTATTTGATATCGATGAAAATATCCATTTGATGATTCCACCCCTTACGATACAACCTTTAGTAGAAAATTCTATACGTCATGGTATTGCTGTTAAAAAAGACGGTGGGTATGTGAAGATTGCGGTCAAAAAAAATATAGATGTTGTTATCATTACTATTGAAGATGATGGTGTGGGAATGAGTGCTGAAAGAAAAGAAGCCTTGTTAAGTGGTCATCATGAAAGCTTAGGCTTTAAAAATGTGAAGGAGAAAATTAAAAGGATTAAAGGAGCATCCTTGGAATTGGAAAGTGAAGAATCAAAAGGATGTGTGATAACAATTAGGATTCCAGTGAAAAATACAATTAAATTTGTTTAGTTTATGTTCAGTACGTTATAGTAAAATTAAATAATATTGATTTTTTGTGAAAATGAAGGAAATGCAAGATAATGTCAAAAACAAGGTGAAATGATATGAAGGTTATATTAATCGATGATGAACCCATTGCATTAGAGTTACTAAAATCTTTACTATCCCCATACCCAGACATTGAAATAGTAGGTGCTTATACTCAACCAATGGTTGCTCTTAAAAAAATGAAAGATACTAGGCCAGATGTTATCTTTTTAGACATTGAAATGGGCTCAATCAATGGATTGGAAATAGTAGAATATTTTATAAGGGAAAGGAACTCTATTGAGGTTGCTTTCATAACAGCCTATTCAAAATATGCGGTAGATGCTTTTGAAATCAATGCTATTGATTATTTATTAAAACCTATTCAACAAAAACGACTGGATAAAACCATTAAAAGATTAAGAGATCGATTCAACCAGAAGGAGAAGCCAGCGGAAGAAATAGACAATTGTTTAAAGGTAGATTGTTTTGATTCTTTTCATGTCATGGATTCCAAGGGTAGACCGTTGATTTGGCGAACAAAAAAGAGTAAGGAACTCTTTGCATATCTTTTAGTGTATAAAACAACACCTATACCTAAGGATGTAATTACCGAAAGGATTTTTCCAGATAAAAGTCTTGAGCAGGCAAGTACTCTGATTCATACAACAATTTATCAAATAAGAAAAAATTTAGAAAAACTAGGATTTGAAAATAGTATCCTTTATTATAATGGAAAGTATCAACTAAATGTACCCATAGATTATGATTTTGATCGATTAAAAGATATACTTGATTGTAATCATCATGATCCCCAAGATATCGAAGAGATTATAAACTTGTATAAAGGAGATTTTTTAAAATATGAAGGATACCATTGGGCTTTAGGGATTCAAGCGGATGTAAAACAATCTGTCTTAGATATCCTTATTCATTTTACCAACACTCAATTAGAAGCAAATAGCCGCTCCTTTATTTTACGAAGAACTTTAGAGTTCCTATATAAAATAGAACCCTTTGACGATAATATTGCTGAAAATATCATTCAATATTATGCTCAACAAGGGAATAGCAATAAATTAAAACAATTTTTTAGGAATTATGCCCAAGAGTTGCAACAAGAATTAAATATAAAACCAAAGGAAAGCACAATACAATTATATAAAAAGCATATTGAGTCTATTACAAAGCCTCTATCATAAAAAATTATGATAGAGGCTTTGTACGTTTAGTATTTGTTCAGAATCTGATAAGTATTTGTTCATAGCTCTATAATAAAATAATAAAAACTAAAAAACACATAAGCATGTAGTAGTTCATCATATATTTTGATAAAGAGAAAGGAGGATTTTATATGAATAGATGTAAAGGTAAAAGCAGATATAATATTGCGTTGATTGTAGTATTGATAATGCTATTTCAAATGATCATACCCTCAACACTAGCTGTGGCTTTTACAGAGGAAGATAACCAATCACCAATAGATCAAGTAGTTGGAGATGTAGAAACAAAAGACGAAGGACAAGAGGAAGAACAAAACCCTATAGAAGAATATGAAAAAGATTCTGAGCAGCCTGAGAAAGAAGCAGTAGAGGAAGAATCTCCTCAAGCAGAACCTAAAGAGAAGAAAGAAACAGAGAAATCTCAAGAAGAACCCGTAGAAGAGGATAATGAGACTGGAGGAGAGGAAGAGAATATCCCTGGTGGAGTAGGAGCCCTTAGAGTTGGACCTCTAAGAAATTTAGGGAATATCTTTACCTTTGAATCTCTTACTATTGGTGGAGAGCTTATTGGAGACGGTGATATTATTACAATACAGGAAGGGACTATTGCACAAATTAATTTTAAGTGGAATACAGAAGGAAAAAATGCCCAAAGTGGGGATACAGCTGAAATACAACTTTCAGATGCCTTCAAAATTGTTACAACACCAGCCCAAGACATTGTTGTTGACGGAATAGTAGTAGGAACCTACAATATCGATGAGGGTGTGCTAAAGTTTGAATTTAATCAAAATATTGAAAACGATGATGTTCAAAATGGATTTGTGAATCTTGGATTAGAATTCAATCTAGAAAAATTCAGACAAAATATAGAACAAGAGATTCCATTTCATGACAATAGCGACCAAAACATTACGGTTATCGCAAGACCAAATGTAAATCATAGTGGTATTGAAAAAGAAGGACATCCTGATAGTAAACATGATGCAAGAGAAATCACATGGACCATTGATGTTATAAATACCAATGATGAAAAGATAACAGGGACAACCGTTAAAGATATTATCCCAGAGGGATTAAAATTACAAGAAGATAGTTTTGTGATTAATAAAATAACTCTAAATTATGATGGCAAGAAAATTGTTGGGGATGAGTTCTTATCAACACCAAGTATCCAAGGGAATGAATTTGAGTTTGAATTTGACAGCATAGAACCTTTTAAAGGCTATCAAATTAAATATACTACAACCATTGAAGATTACTCAAAAGATACTTTTAAAAATAATGCTACTTTTAGCTATAATAATAAAAAGTTACCGGCAGATGCAACCGTTGGTGGATTGACAAGAAGTAATCCCATTGAAAAAAGCGGTAGGCAAGTAGGGAACACCGATGTAATTCAGTGGCAAATTGATGTAAATAAAAATGGAAGTCTCATTAGAGAGGCTATTGTAGAAGATAGCTTACCTGATGGCTTAACCGTGGATCCAGAGAGTATCCAAGTAGTTAGAATTATACAAGATGGAGATAGATGGGTAGAAGGAGAGGCCCATCCCGATGAAGAGTCATTTACTAAATTCCCTATAGAATTAGGAACATTAGGTCAAGAAGATGCCTATAGAATTAAATTTAAAACAGATGTTGACTGGGAAAAAGTAAATGATGGAGATTACCAGAAAAACAATGGTTTTCAAAATGAGGCAACTTTAAAAGATGGGGATAAGGAATTAAATGATGATGACGCAAAAGTTGACATAGTAAGAGACCCTATTCTTCGTAAAGAAGGGGTATCCAATATAGACTATGATAATAAAACAGTTACTTGGACCATTTATGTCAATGAAGCAGGACATAATATCGGAAATGTTGTGTTAACGGACTTGATTCCAGAAGGATTGGCAATTACTGAAGAGGATATAGAAATTAAAGATGAAGATGGAAAGCTATATCCTCCTGTTGACATCGACATTGATCCTAACGCTGAAGGCGGAACAGCTCTTAAAATTGACTTAGGAAATGTAGGTACAAGACAGCTTAAAGTTCAATATACAACTGAAATTACAAACTTTACTATTAATAATTTTAAGAATAGTGTTGGGATGACAGGTGATGGTATTGGTGAAGGCGGAGAAAATAGTAGTGCGGAAATAAAACCAGAAGGGAACACTTACGATAAAAGTTTTAAAGGAATAGACTATGAAAAGAAGACCATAAATTGGAGTTTAAGTATAAATCCAAGAAGAGAAGCCATTAATTCATTAGTAATAGAAGATACTTTCCCCAATAAAGGGATGATTTTATTACCTGATTCAGTGGTTGTTACCGGACCGGGAGAAGATGGTGAAAGAGTAGAACTTAAAAAAGGGATAGATTATAGTTTAGTGCCTCGAGAAGAAAATGGAGAAAGAGGCTATCATAAAGGGTTCATTATTGAGCTTCATTCATCAGCGTTACCCTTAGACAATGGTCGTTTGATTGTTGATTATACGACTTCCTATGACCCCCAATATGTGGATGAAGATAGCAATAGTCCAGAACCTCATATAGGTGTAGATAAAAAAGAAAGTGAAAGACTTTATATCAACCAGGCTAAATTTACTGGAAAAACAAAAAATAATAATGATATTGAGAGAGAAGCTAAGGCAGATACAAGAGTAAGGGAAGATTCTTGGAACAGTGGGAAAAAAGAAGGAAAATTAGTTCACTTTAATGATGAAGGAAATGCAGTAGAAGGTTGGGTAAGTGGTAGTGAACGAAAAATTGCATGGCAATTCTATTTTAACTATCAACAGCAAAACCTTGGAACCAATGTAGTAGTAACCGATGAGCTACAGTATGGAGGAAATATCGATAAAGAGAGTATTAAGGTATCGGTTTATGATGTGGATTCTAGTGGGGAAACAACGATCAGAAAAGACAGTGTACTTGATTCTAGTAACTATGAACTTAGCCTTGAGGGGGATAAATTTACCTTAACCTTTGCAGATGGCTTTGTAATAGATGAAAGATATGTAGTTGAATTTACAACATCAGTACCGGATATATCACGAGATAAATATACTAATAAGGCAAAAGTTACCGTTGATGGGGTGGATTATGATTATTCTGCAACCCTTAATTATGATGAGCACGATGATTTCTTAGAAAAAGGTTCAATTGGAACAGATGGAAAGGTATTCACAGGTGACGAAGTTGATTGGGAAGTAACTGTAAATGAAAGCCTATCCATCATTAGTGAAGCTGTGATTACAGATACAATCAGTGCCGGTCATGTTTATCTCAATGGTAGTCTTGAAATATATAGATTAGTAGGAACAGAAGAAGTTGAGTTAATTGAAGAAGAAGATTATACCCTTGAGGTAGTTCCACATACCGATGGAAATGAAGAACTGACTGGGGCGACGAATTTAGTCATTAACATTAACCAAGACTTGAAAGACACCTTAGTTTTAAGATATACAACCGTTGTAACAGAAACTGAGGGTACAATAGGTAACTCCATTTCACTTGACGGAAAATCTTTTGAACAAAAAGTTGTAGAATCTAGTAGGTTAGAAGCTAGACAATTCTCTTCAGCAGGTGGAGAATGGGCTAAAGACAGAGGTGCATTAAGAGTTACTAAAGTAGATTCAGAAACTGAAGAAGAAATCAACAATAATGAGGCAACCTTTACCCTATGGTATGAATTGAATGGAGAAAAAGTTCAATTTGGTGAGCAAGAATATATTACTGAAAATGGTGTTCTTGAGATTGGAAATCTACCACTTAGAACTTATTATCTAAAAGAAGTTAAAGCACCAGAAGGCTATGTTCTATCGGATGAAGAGATAGAAATTGTTGTTGATACTAAGTATAATGACAATGAAGAAAATATTGAAGTAGGAATCTTTAAAAACTCCAAAGAAAAAATAGAATTCATAGGAACAAAAAAATGGCAAGGTGGAGAAAATAACAGACCAGATTCTATTGAGCTCCAATTACTTCGAGATGAAGAAGATTTTGGAGATCCTGTAACTCTAAAAGCAGGGGACACAGAATATACTTGGAGAGATTTAGATCGAACAGATATAGATGGCAACGAGTATTCTTATACAGTAGATGAAGTAAATGTTCCTGAAAATTATACAAAGACAGTATCAGAAGATGGTTTAATAGTTACAAACACTTATGTTATACCAAAGACAGATATAACAGCAGAGAAAGAATGGATAGATGGACCAGAAGAAAGACCGACAATATGGTTTGCACTATATCGACAAATTGCAGGAGGAGAAATAGAAAGAGTAGAAGATGCTGAAATCAAAGAATTAGCCAATGATATTCTAGCAGTAACTTGGGAAGATTTAGAGGTAACAGATATAAATGGAAATACGTACATCTATTCGGTTCAGGAAGTCGATAAGGAAGGTAATGATTTCCAACCAGAAAACTATATAAAAGCAGAAAATGGTCTAACAATATCAAATAGTTATGTTAGCCCAATGGATGCAAGTGCAAAAGCTACAAAAGTATGGAAAAATGGACCAACAGATAGACCAACAATATGGTTTGCATTATATCGACAAGTTGAAGGTGGAGAATTAGAAAAAGTACCGGAAACAGAAGCTAAAATTCAAGCATTAGAAAGTGGCACAACAGAAGTAGTATGGACGGGTCTTACTAAGACAGATAGTTTTGGAAATGAATATATCTTCTCTGTAAAAGAAGTGGATAAAGAGGGGAATGATTTTGAACCAGAAAACTATCAAAAAGAAGAAGATGGCTTAACAGTTACAAACACTTATATTATACCAAAGATAGATATAACTGGAACCAAGAAATGGGATGGTGGACCAAGGGAAAAACCAACTATAGAACTTCAATTATTCCGAGATGGAGAAGAATATGGAAAGCCAGTGGCTTTAGAAGATGGTGAGACAGAATATATTTGGACTGACTTAGATAAGACAGATATAAATGGCAATGAGTATAGGTATACAGTAGATGAAATAGAAGTACCTGAGAATTATACAAAGACCCTATCAGAAGATGGTTTAACAATCACAAACACCTATGTGGAACCAGAAAAACCAGTTAGTCCAGTAGATCCTGTGGATCCTGAAAAAGAAGATACACCTATGTTACCAAAGACTGGGTTCAATACTACATTATCTAAATTGCTTTATGCATTAGGCTTATTCACCTTAGCAGTAGGTATTGTATTATTTAGAAAATCTAGAACATCTGAATCATAAGATTAAAAAAACACCTGAACTCCGTGAACCGATCCCCAAAAGTTAGACCAAAAATCTAAGTTTTGGGGGTCATATCACCGATGAGTTCAGGTGTTTTTTTGTTCAAGGATACATTAAACCTTTTTCATAAGGATATTCATCAATTAATTCTCCTAAAGCAAAAAATCGTTGACCACTTTTTGAAGTGTAATAGCAAGTCATCAAAGACAAGATGGGTTGGCCATGGTTTTTGGCCATTTGATTTCCTATCATATGATGGGCGGTATCCGATACAACAGTAGTTTCATATATTTTATATTCATAGATGATTCTTTTATCGGTTAATCTCACTATGGTATTTTTTTTGATATTTAAAAGATTGCCAAATAATAAGTTTTTATCCTTCATATAATGACCGGCCAAAGGATAATTGCCTTCACCCATTTGTTGATGGGGAACCATGGTAGTAGCACCTACTAAAAGATTGGCATTGGTGGTTCCTTTTAATATGGGTAAATAAATATCTAAATCTGGAATACTTATTTGACCGATAATGGCTTTATCATAGGATGCATCTAGATGTGAAAAAAAAGTGTTAAATTCTAGATCTCTTACAGTGGAATAATCATATTCTGCCTCTAAATTTTCATTATTTGCTAGATCTTGGGCAGATAGATTATCCAAGAATTCATTTTCTTTATTTATTCTTATCCCTACTATTTTATTCATGATAGAGGGGGCAGCTAAAATCAACAGCCCAAGGATGATCAAGATAATCGATAGTTTCTTTTTCATATATATCTTCCTTTTTATTCTTCCTCCTATCATTATACCATATATTTCAAATAACAAATAAACTCTAATAGGACACGACGAATGAAATGAGAGCATACCCAAAAGGGTATGCTCTCATATAAAGAAAATCAGGCAAGACCTATTACGGACAACCTAACATGATCATTTGATCGGGTACTTTCATTAAGATTAAAAGTCTTTTAATCACTTAATTGCACGATAGTTAAAGAACGATTCATATAACCTAAAACGGGGAAATCCGTGCCAATACTCGCTCCTACTGCATCTCCTGCGGTCAAGGAGGCTTGAACCACAAAGGTTGAACTACTTCTATTAGCTATCTTGAAGAAAGTAGTCGCATCACCAAAAATCGGTGTCCCATTGACAGTAATAATCGCGTTTAGATAGGGTTGATCAGGATCAGGATCTGTAGTGGCTTCAGCGTTAATAGATATCGTTATTTGATAAAGGCCACTTTCTCCTACCACTAATTCATTGCCCGATGGACTAACTGTGATGGTATCTGATAAAGGTCCAACTATACTAAATGGTACAGGGGTCAATGCTTCTCCAGGGAGCTCTATACTACTTCCTCTTAAAGATCCAAAAGCCAAAACCACTTCTCCGGTGGCCCCAGTCGGGCCAGTAGCTCCAGTGGGCCCAGTAGGCCCAGTGGGACCGATAGCACCTGTGGGTCCGGTAGGTCCGGTGGCCCCAGTGGGTCCAGTAGGTCCAGTAGCACCGGTGGGCCCTGTTGCCCCAGTGGGACCAGTAGCACCAGTTACTCCGGTTACACCCGTGGGTCCAGTAGGTCCGGTAGGTCCAGTAGGTCCAGTAGGTCCGGTGGGTCCAGTGGGTCCGGTAGGTCCGGTGGCCCCAGTGGGTCCAGTGGGTCCAGTAGGTCCAGTAGGTCCGGTGGGTCCGGTGGGTCCGGTGGGTCCAGTGGGTCCGGTAGGTCCGGTGGGACCAGTAGGTCCAGTGGGACCAGAAAGTCCAATAAGTCCGGTAGGTCCAGTGGGTCCAGTAGGCCCAGTGGGTCCAGTAGGTCCGGTGGTACTAGTAGGTCCGGTGGGTCCAGTAGGCCCAGTAGGTCCAGTGGGCCCAGTAGGCCCAGTGATACCATTTGGCCCTGTTGGATATTTTATAACACATTCACATTCAATTTTACAACGATCACGATCTCTTCTATAACAATCACATTTTAATTTATTGAAGCTATACTGACTATTCCAATTACTATAATACATATAAAATCTCCTTTCTATATTTTCATCTACAATGATTTTTATGATTTACACTAGAATATAGGGTTATAATTGTCGAAAATTCTATAGAAAACAGAAACTGTATTTAGTGCCTTACTTTACAGTAGATCATAAAACAACTTATCACTATATATTATGAAGAACAATACAAAAGGTTTAACTTTTTGGAATAAGCCTAAATCAAATTGACAATTTGTCAGTTGTGATCTATACTCTAATTATTAGGAGGTGTTTTAGTGAGAGATATGAAAGAACCTTCAATTCGTAGAGCAGAAATTATGACAGCCGCGTTAAGACTGTTTACTTCTAAAGGGTATTTGAATACAACAACTCAAGATATTATAGACCAATTAAAAATATCTCGTGGTTTGCTTTACTATCATTTTAAAAACAAAGAAGATATCTTGTTTTGTCTTGTAGAGAAATTTAGCCAACCTCTGCTTTTTCAGTTGAACACGCTAGCATACGCAAAGGAATATACTGCTATTGAAAAGGTAGGTAAATTTATTGAAATGACAATAATCAGTCCTGCCGAAATAACCGAAGAAAAAAAAGGCCTTCAACAAAGTATTAATTTAGAAGAAAATCGTTATATGCTTGACCGTTTCTATCATAAGATGGCCAACACCATTACTATTTACTTTTCACATATTATTGAGCAAGGAAATCAAGAGGGTACTTTTCATGTGAGCCATCCGATGGAAACCTCGGAATTTTTGATGACCGGTTATACTTTTGTTTCTAATGATGTAAAAATCAAATGCAAAAATGATAAAGAATTAGAACAATATCTTACCAGCTTTAAGAAAATACTAGAGCGAACTTTAGGTGTGTCTGAACCTATTTTTCCTTAATTTATTGTCCCAATGAGGTCCCTCATGGGGATAATTTTAAATATTAAACTGACAATTTGTCAGTTTTCAATGAAGCATTCTATCGACGAGAAAGCTTTTTATTTTTTAAACCATACTGACAATTTGTCAGTAAAACAAGGAGGAAATATTATGTTAGAGATTAAAGACCTTACTAAAATTTATACGGGAGGAAAAAAAGCTGTGGATTGTCTTAGCCTAAAAATTGAGACCGGAGATATTTATGGTTTTATCGGTGCAAACGGGGCAGGAAAAACTTCTACAATTAAAGCCATTGTAGGGATACACCCTTTTGAATTTGGGGAGATCTTCATTGGTGGGTACTCCATCAAAAAAGACCCTTTAAAATGTAAATCTATGCTGGCATATATACCCGATAATCCCGATTTATATGAGCACTTAACAGGGATTCAATATATCAATTTTATTGCAGACCTCTATGAAATTCCACTTCAAAGCCGGAGAGAGCGCATTCGAAAATATGGCGATCTTTTCGAGATGACAGGAAATCTTAATAAAGTAATCTCTTCTTACTCTCATGGAATGAAACAACGTACTGCGATTATTGCCGCTTTGGTTCATCAACCGAAACTACTCATATTGGATGAACCATTTGTAGGTTTAGACCCAAAGGCTACATTTACTTTAAAGCAAGTGATGAACGAACTTGTGACCAATGGTGGTGCCATCTTTTTCTCTACCCATGTATTAGATGTTGCAGAAAAACTGTGTAACAAGATTGCAATTATAAAGCAGGGGCAATTAGTAAGCAGCGGGTGGACAGAAGAGGTCAAAGGAAATCAATCATTAGAAAGTATATTTATGGAGGTGCAGGCAGATGAATAGAGCATGGTTGCTTCTTGGCATTTCATTATATAATTATTTTTCCATCAATGAAATTTTGAATCCAGATAGTAAGAAAAAGAAAAGCTTTATCATTCTTGGAATGGGAATTGCTATTGTAGGCATTCTCCTTGGAGCATACAATTTTATCACTGCAAATTTCTTGATTCAGCTTGGTCAAGGGAATATGATTCCTGCTTATATGGTGGCAATATCAAGTTTTTCTATTTTATTTTTTACTTTATTGCGTTCTAATGGAATTTTATTTGGCGCAAAAGATTTTGAACATCTTCTTGCATTACCCATCAAGCCAAGGGAAATCATTATCAGCAAGTTTGGATTTATGTATCTGCTTAATTTATTGTTCTGTATCTTATTTATGATCCCCACAGGAATAATATGGGCATTCCGTATGGGACCTAATTTACTGCTTACTTTGTTATATTTTTTGTCTGTGATTTTTGTACCACTGATCCCCATGTATATTTCAGCTATTTTAGGGATAGGGATTGTAGTGCTTTCGTCAAAATTTCATAATAAAAATATTCTTTCAACGGCATTTTCTTTTGTCCTCATAGGTACGGTAGGGTATATGGCTATGGCAAGTCAGCTAAGCGGCGGAAATGGCAATATAGGAGTAGCGTTGACTAAACAACTGAGCGGATTATATCCTATGTCAAAGATGTTCTTCATTGAAAACCCTCTCTCCTTTATTCAAATTGCCCTTTTTATTCTATTATCTCTTGTAGTATTTTGGACTTTTGTAAGATTAATCGCTCCCCATTACGTGACACTCCATACATTCGTTGTTGTAACGGGGAAAAGTTCTCCTGACCGTAAAAAGGTGATAAAAAAGCATTCGAAGTTTTCCGCACTTTATCGCAAAGAGCTTGGCAGCTTTTTAGCTTCCCATGTCTTACTTCTTAATGCAGGACTAGGGGTTGTTGTATTATGTGCTCTTAGTATACTCCTTTTATTTGCACCTATTTCAATGATACAAAAACAAATAGGCTTCTCTAATCTAAATGAATTTTTGGTACTTTATGCCCCTCTTATTATCTCAGCCTTTATCACCCTAAGTTCTCCATCATCTTCATCCATATCTTTAGAGGGAAAGAATATGTGGATACTACAAAGTAAGCCCGTGTCAACGAGGGTTATTTTAAACAGTAAAATTGCCCTAACCATGACTTTGCACAGTATTGGGTATTTATTTGCAATGATAACTTTTTTGTTTAAGTTCTCACTTACGCCGATACAAATGGTAACAATTATACTGCTGCCCATGATCTACTCTATGTTTACAGCCGTTCAAGGGATCTATTTTAACTGCCGGTTTCCAAACTTTGAATGGGATACAGAAATGGCTGTTGTAAAGCAAAGTATGTCTGTGATTATTTCTGGTACTGTTGGAATGATTGCAATTGCCCTACCGGTGTTATTGGTTTGGTTTGTGAATACTCCTTTTTTACTTACTATCTGGAGTGTGGCATTGGTAATAATCATCCTTACAGGATTCATGTATCAAAAAGCTTTGAAAACAAAAATATTCTAACTCATCATTCCTAAATCATCTTCTCTATCATAAGCATAGAATAAAATTATATAGATGTTAAGAAAGGAGTTATCTTATGATAGAAATTAGCCTATGTATGATTGTAAGGGATGAAGAATCGGTTTTAAAAAGATGCCTAGATTCCATATACGATATTGTAGATGAAATTATCATTGTGGATACAGGTTCAATAGACCGTACAAAGGAAATAGCCAAGCTTTATACCGATAAAATATATGATTTTAAATGGATAGATGATTTTTCTGCTGCCAGAAATTTTTCCTTTTCTAAAGGGACGAAAGAATATCTCATGTGGTTGGATGCAGATGACTTTATCTTAGAAGAAGATCGAATAAAATTAAAAAACTTTAAGGAAAATACCGAGCCTATATATGATCAAATATTTATGAAATACAATGTGGGCTTTGACGACCAGGGCAACGTAACTTTATCCTATTATCGAGAACGTATATTTAGAAGGAGTATGGACTTTAAATGGGTAGAACCAGTGCATGAGGTTATAAATCCGGGAGGAGATATATATTATCTCGATATCGCGATTGTGCATGGGGAAAAAGTTAGAAAGAAAAATGACAAAAGAAATTTAAATATATATGAGAATATCCTGGCAAAAAATCAAACTTTAAGTCCAAGGGGTAGCTATTATTATGCTAGAGAATTATATTATAATCAATTATATGGAAAAGCAATAAAATATTTTCTTGAATTTTTAGATTCTAATAAGGGTTGGCAAGAAGACTGTATTCAAGCATGCAAGCTCCTATCTCTATGTTACGCTAAGATGGGAGATTCTATCAATCAATTGAGAATCCTATTTAGAAGCTTTGAATACCACGTGCCTAGAGCAGATATTTGTTGTGAAATAGGCCAGATCTATTTTGAACGATCCAATTATGAATCTGCTGTTTTCTGGTATGAAATGGCGATTAAGAAAAAAAACCTTATAGAAAATAATGGATTTATATATCATGATTATTATGGATATATTCCCGCTCTCCAATGTTGTCTCTCCTATTATAGATTGGGAAATATAGAAAAAGCAATCTATTATAATGATTTAGCTGGAACCTACAAACCCAAGTCGCCTGCCTTCTTATATAACAAAGAGTTCTTTAATCGCATAGATAAATGAAAAGAAAGAGGGCAGACCTGAATAATTCCCCAATTCAGCAGATAATACAAGGGCCTGACCCTGTTATCTGTTCACACCAAACCTTTCTCGTTGACTGCCTGGAAGACCCTTCAATTCTGTAGCATCAGAATAACTAAATGCATAAGAACAGTTAATCCCAAAAGGGGCTAGCTGTTTTTTGACTTCAATAGGATTTCTTCCTTATATTTTAGTTATAGGAGGAATAAAAAATGAAATGAAGCCATTTAAGAAAGTGAAAAAGGGTAGGCATAGTCGACTTATTGCATAGAAGGAATAAACTTAGTATGATTAGTCTAGGAGGTGTTTACAATATGTTTAGAGAGATGAGAAGAAAGAAGCAATTATTATCTAAAGATAAAATAGAAGAAATACTTAACACATGTACATCGGGAGTATTGGGAGTAAATGGAGATAATGGATACCCTTATACTGTACCAATTAGCTATGCATATAAAGATGGAAAGATATTTTTTCATTGTGCAAAAGAAGGGCATAAAATAGATAGTATTAAAAGAAATGATAAAGTAACTTTTTGTGTAATAGAAAAAGATGAAGTAATTCAACAAACATTTACAACTCATTTTAGAAGTGTATCTGCATTTGGAAGAGCAAGAATTCTTACAGATGATCATGAAAGACAATATGCTCTTGAATGTTTAGTTGAAAAATATTCACCTGATTTTATAAAAGAGGGATTACAAGAAATCAAAGATGAATGGAATAGAGTTTGTTTAGTGGAGATCAATATTGAGCATATGACAGGGAAAGCAGCTATAGAGGTTTTGAAATAAGTAAGGGGATTAAAAAGGGATTCTTTATTTGAAAGCAATCTGGTAATATGTCAACAACTAAATTTGAAAGTAATATAGTGAATGAATAAAAAAGGGCATAACAAATAAACCTTGAGATAAAAAGCAAAAAATCAAGGTAGAAGAAAGCTATGAATTAG
>NZ_JANKAS010000024.1 GCF_024622505.1 Irregularibacter muris | reverse complement strand
ATAACCTCCTTCGCCACGTAAATATGCATCTACAACTTTCTTTTTAAACTCATAACTGTATACAGCCATAAAAATACCGACCTCCAATCGTTAGATTTTTGGTCTAACTTTTGGGGGTCGGTACAAAGTTTTGGAAAAGTGCTTTTTTATGATAATATTCTGAGGCTTTGGGTAAAAATAAGAGTATCTAAGAATTGGATATTGAAAAGATGGACAAGGGGGTAACTTATGGAAAAAGTAGTGGATTTTAATCAAACCATTTCCCAATTGTATGACCAAGACCCAGAGATTATCAACATTATGAAAGAAATAGGATTTAAGGATATTGACAAGGCCGGCATGATGAAAACCATGGGTAAAGTCATGACCATTCCCAAAGGGGCAAGGATGAAAAAAATTGATATGCAGCGAGTAAGAGAAGTTTTTAAAAATAAAGGATATAAGATTATGGAATAGGAGGATGGAAAATGAGTGAACTGATCAATAACAGAGAACACCGAAAAAAGGCCTTAAAAGAAATGATTATGGAGCTCCATGATGGGAAAAGTTTAGAGGAAGTCAAACCCAAATTTGAAAAAATGTTTGGAGGAGTATCTTCAAAGGAAATATCTGATATAGAACAGGAAATTATTATGGAGGGCATGCCTGTCCAGGAAGTGCAACGTCTATGTAATGTCCATGCCTCAATATTTAAGGGATCTATTGAAGATATTCATAGGGATGTAAAGGAGATTCCAGGTCATCCAGTACATACATTTATGCTTGAAAATAGAGCCATAGAAGAATTAATAGAAAAAGATATAGAACCCCATTTAAAAGATTTTAAAGAAAAGGATAACCAAGAGAAAAGATATCAATTATTGGAGAATTTTAATTTACTTTTGGACATTGACAAACATTATAGTCGAAAAGAAAACTTACTCTTTCCTTATTTAGAAAAATACGGTATTACCGCACCACCCCAAGTGATGTGGGGAGTGGATGATGAAATCAGAGAAAAAATCAAAGAAGTAAAATCCACTTTACAGGATAAAAATAGTGATCATAAGGTTATTGTAGATAAGGCGGAAGATTTATTATATGAAGTCAATGAAATGATCTTTAAAGAAGAAAGCATCCTCTTTCCTATGGCGGCCGATACCTTAACCCAGGACGAATGGATTACCATCGGAGATGAAAGTGAAGAAATAGGCTATTGCCTTACAGCCCCTATAGAAAAGTGGAAACCAGAACGCGTAGATTTAGAAGAACAAGAACAGCAAGAAGGAAAAGAAGCGGATAAAGGTTATGTAAAATTTGAAACAGGTATTTTAAATCCCAAAGAAATCAGTGCAATATTTAACCATTTACCTGTGGATATTACCTTTGTAGATAAAAATGATATTGTAAAATACTTCTCCCAAGCCAAAGAAAGAATATTCCCTAGAACCAAATCAGTCATTGGTAGAGAAGTGTCTAACTGTCATCCCCCAGCCAGTGTTCACGTTGTGGAAGATATTGTAAACGATTTTAAATCTGGGAAAAAGGATAGCGAAGAATTTTATATCCGATTGGGTGAGATGTATGTCTATATCCGATACTTTGCTGTGCGGGATGAAAAAGGGGAGTACATGGGCACCTTAGAAGTATCTCAAAATATTCAGCCTATCCAGGAAATAAAAGGAGAAAAGAGATTGCTGACGGAGTAAGGGAGAAGCTCTATGGGAGCTGAAAAAAGAAGACCAATTGGTCTTCTTTTTAGTATTGGAAATAATTTTTTTCAATCTTTTCCCCTACATATCGCCATGTAATATAAATAGTAATGACCTGGATGGGGAGAAGCACAATCTGCTTGATAATTCTAGGCGTAATGATGGCAAGAACGGCATTGCCAGTGAGCATAGACAGCCAAAGAGTGTTTAAGCCAAGGTTTACTATAATGGTGATAGTCAAAATTGTTAGAGCAATATTAATTATAGTCTTGGGTTTTTTATACAGAAATAGACCGTATATGACCCCACCTAAGAATGCACTAACCGTAAAGCCAGGAAAATATGACCCCTGGGGAAAGAGCATCATACCTATTAAATCTGCTACAGCACCGACTATGCCTCCTATTATGGGACCATAAAGCATAGCGGCCAAGGATACAGCCACAAATCCAAATCCTACTCTTACAATAGGTGTAGTAATGGAAAAAAAACGAGTTAAAATAACATCTAAAGCAATGAGTATCCCTACAAAAACCATTTTACGTGTATTATTCATCCGCAGACCTCCTCTCTAAATTCAAACGACATGCGTCACATAAGAAGAGTTCTTTCTGTGACAGCGGAATGCGGTAAAGGCATCGCAAATCCCAAGGGATCTTTCGTCTAGTGGCAACTTCCCGTCCAGCTAGCACTTAACGCACCTAAACCTACTCTGTCATTTATAAAACTACGGATAATATTATTATACAACTAAAAGTTGAATATATCTATTGATTTATTTATTCATTCATAGTATAATAATTCTTGTTGAAAAGGAAAATATGGGGGTATGGCGCAGCTGGGAGCGCGCTTGACTGGCAGTCAAGAGGTCAGGGGTTCGAATCCCCTTATCTCCACCAAATAAGAATTTAATAATTATGAATACATAAAAACCTCTTTGAATTCAAGGAGGTTTATTGTTTTGCCTGCATTTAACAAAAGAAATAGAATAATTAGCAGTAGACATGCCGAAGGAATATTTTAATCGCTTTATCGGTGATAAATTCTTAAAGAAGAGAAGCCAGATGAAATGTCCCTTCGTCTTATGAATAATCTTGTTGGCATTAGAAGCACGACATTATGACGCAACTTTTACACATCTATGTGATATAACAAATTGGAAAGCAGGTGATAAAAAGTGGTAGATATTCTCATTGTAGAAGATGAGCAGGCCATTGCGAATTTAATCTATGCCAACTTGAGCGATGAAGGTTACCATTGTCAATGTGCTTTTGACGGTGAGGAGGGAGCTAATTTGATTGAGCAAAATGTATATGATCTTATTCTTTTAGACATCTGGCTCCCAAAAGTTGATGGTTATGAATTAATGGATTATATACGGCCTACGGGCATACCTGTTATTTTCATCACAGCAAAGGGAAGGATTCAGGACCGTGTCAAAGGTTTGAAATTGGGGGCGGATGACTATATTGTAAAACCCTTTCAGATTGGGGAGCTTCTTGCAAGAGTGGAAGCCATACTCCGGCGTGTGGGAAAAAGTAACAAACAATTATCCATTTTTGGTGTGGATATCAATACTGAATCCCGTATAGTGACAAAAGATGGAAAGGTGATAGACATGACTGTCAAAGAATTCGATTTGCTAGTGGAACTGGTATGTAACAAAAATGTGGCTCTTTACCGTGAACGTCTATATGAAAAAGTATGGAAGGAACCCTTTACCGGAGAAACAAGAACTCTGGATTCTCATATACAGCGACTTCGCCGCAAACTTGATTGGAATGAACATATTAAGACAGTATTTCGTATCGGTTACCGATTGGAGGTGTAAGGTGAAGCTATTTTCCAAGGTGTTTTTATGCACCTTATCCATTTTAACGCTATCTTTGGGTGTTGCTGGATATTATCTTATTTCAACAAGCTTCAACGCATCTCTGCAGCGTGAGACAGATAGAGCGTTGGAACAATATCAACTTTTAAAATTCAACCTTCAATCTGCTATGCTTGGTGCGTATGAAAAGGATTCCTTAACCAGAGAGACATTGTCTGCTCTCTCTCAACAGATTGTAGATCTTGCCCCAGAGGGAACTTTGGTAGGTGTATATGATCGAAATACACAAAGTCTGATTCGTTCTAACACTGCTGTTCCATGGACCATTGAAGACATCAAAGGCATAGCAGAAAACGAAGTGCACTATAATTTACTGCTTACAGAGGAGGGCAATAACTTCCTTGTAACTGTCGGCTCCTTTATCCAAGGGGATCAAAAAGTCATGTTGTGCACTGCTCGCAACATTAATGAGATCTTTCTTGAATGCAAGAATTTAATTAAAGCCTATCAAACCATTTATGGCGTCGTTATACTGATAAGTACAGCTGTCATGCTAGGCTTGTTTGCCATACTTATGAGTCCTATTAAAAAACTGACCCAAGCCACTGTTCGCATCGCAGAGGGTAAGTATTTCGAACGGGTAACAGTCATCACTAGGGACGAAATAGGCGTGCTGGGTGTGGGATTTAATCGTATGGCGTCAACCATCGAAACTAAAATTGATGAACTGGAACGGAATGCACAGCAGAAAGAAGACTTCGTTGCCAACTTTGCCCATGAACTCAAAACTCCCCTTACTTCAATTATAGGCTACGCCGATATGATTTATCAAAAGGATTTATCTAGAAAAAAGTTGAGAGAAGCCACTGCTTATATCATAAGCGAAGGAATGCATCTTGAAGCTCTATCTTTTAAGCTTTTAGAGTTGATTGTTTTGGGAAGAGGGGATTTTGTATTGGAACAATTTATGGCGGATGAATTATTGGAGGATATTGAAAAAACCCTTGGGCCGCTGATGGAGAAGAAAAAGATGAAACTGGAGTTTATAGCCCAGACTGCCTATATCTATGTGGAATACGATTTGATAAAAACGCTCATCCTAAACCTCATCGACAATGGAGTGAAAGCAGAAAGCACATATATTCGCCTTTCCGGTGAGTTTAAAGATGACCGATATATCATAACTGTTGCTGATAATGGAAGAGGCATTCCCGAAGAGGAGCTTTGTCGTATTACCGAGGCCTTCTATATGGTGGATAAGTCCCGTTCCAGACAACAACATGGTGTAGGGTTGGGACTTTCCATCGCTGCTCGAATTGCACAAATACACGGGACACAGCTTCAATACGCAAGCAAAGTGGGAGTGGGGACAGAGGTATCCTTCACACTTCCTGCAAAGGAGGCCAGGCATGGAGAAATATAAAGGGGTTACAGGTCTACTTGTGTATCCGGTGGTTGTTTTCGTGATTATCGCAGGGATGATGATTCCTAAAATTTTAATTGAAGGGCAACAGGAAAGTATATTTAATAATGCACATACTATTAAAATACAGGATAAAAAGCCCATATTTTTCAAGGACGAAACAGTAATTACTGAGATAACCCAGTCAGAGCTCACAGACAGGCTTGCTTCTTGGAATGATGCTCGTGGAACACATTTTTCACGGGAACCTCATCAAGATGAATTTTCCATGGAAGCCGCTTTTTCTGTATTGGAGATAGAAATGGAAAAATTAATGGAGATGGGTATCCTTCCCTATATTAACATCCAGCAGTTGCGGTTAGATAGTGCGGAGTTATGGGCTAACCCTGCCGGCGTGGCGAGATGGATTTTGAAGCTCTCTGGCAAAGAAGAATCTATGACCTTTGTGATGGACGCAAAAACGGGGAAAATCTATACGGTTTCTGGTTTTGGTTATCCCGGTGATAGCATATTAAATTTTGACAGGGCAAGACGATTTGCAGAGTATAACGGAATAGAATTTAAGAATTCATCTTATTATATTAAAATCAAGACAGATAGTGAGTATACTTTAACAACAGGAAAATTTGAGATATCTGTCCTAAACGATAATTCTTCTCCTGAGGACTTCCATCTGTCTATCGTTTTGGACATTGCCCGTTAAAGAATTAATTCCTCTCTAAGAATTTGCATCTAATACACATCTGTGGAAGAAGTAAGGCACAACTCCTTGATATCATCATATTTAATATGATATTGAGGAGGTTTTTTATGAAACGTGCACTAGTATTATTGCTGGGACTGATTTGTCTAATGTCATCAGCCTGTGGAATAATTCCCTACCAAGAGGGAGATATCAATAAAAAAGATGAAAACAAGCCCGCTGACCCAAAAGTTGTTTCTCCCATGGAAACATCCCAAGAATGGACGGAGAAGAAAGTGCCTCAAAAACAGGATCAGTGGAATCTGCTATTAGTCAAAAAGGAATATCCTTTGCCGGAAGATTTTAGTGTTCCAGAGCTTAAACAGCTTAAAAGTGGTCATATGGTTGATTCCCGCATTTACGAAGATCTGCAGAACATGCTGGATGACGCAAAAGCCGCGGGAGTATCGCCTATTATCTGTTCTGCCTATCGTTCTGTGGAACGTCAAACCTCTTTATTTAATGAGAGAGTGGGGAAAGAGAAAGACTTAGGGAAAACCGAAGAAGAAGCTGCCATCGCCGCCGCTATGGTTATTGCAGTTCCGGGCACTAGTGAGCATAATACAGGATTGGCGGTGGATATAGTAGATATAGACTACCAGCTTCTAAACGAAGAACAGGAGAATACCCCGGCACAAAAATGGCTGATGGCCAATTCTTATAAATATGGCTTTATTCTCCGCTACCCCAAGAATAAAGTAGAGATTACCGGTGTTATTTATGAACCGTGGCATTATCGGTATGTAGGTCAGGAGGCTGCTAAAGAAATCACTGAGCAGGGAATAACCTTGGAGGAATATTTAAATAGAGTCTAGAATGATTCCTATTACCATAGGATAAGATAAGGGGATTCTCTCAACATAGTCCCTATGAATCCCCTTTATATCACAGTCTTTGTTCCAGAACTAGAAAAAGTAAAGATTAGAACCATCATTCTGGTTTTTTAGCTCTCCATATTTCTCTACATAAATTTTAGATAGAGGTTTAAAGTTAACAATAATTGTTTGCTGTATAAGCAATTCTATGTTTTTTAGATGTTGAATAAGATTTAAAATTATTCAACAGAAAAAAGTGGAAGGAAAGTAGATGAATATTTAAGAAAAAGCTTTTTACACTATATAATAGCGAAAAAATTTATCTTAAATAGTGTAAGAGGTGAGAGGATTGAATCGACTAGTTCAACTTTTGGTATTATTCTCAATTGGCGGTATTTCATATTATTTTATTGAAATATTGTGGAGAGGATATTCTCATATAAGCATGTTTATTTTAGGCGGTTTATGTTTTGTGACAATAGGATTAGTAAGGGAACATTATTTTACGCCTGAAATCCAAATATTAAAACAGCTGGCTGTATCTTGTTTCATTATTACGGTTTTAGAATTTATCTTCGGATTCATTCTAAATGTGAAATTAGGATTAGGTATTTGGGATTATAGCGGTTTAAAATTCAACTTTATGGGTCAAATTTCTTTGGTATCTAGTATCGTATGGTTTTTTCTCTCCTTGCCAGCGATTATTTTTTATGACTATATACGCTATTGGCTATTTAGAGAGAAAAAACCATCTTACAAATTTATTTAATGATTTTTTCTATACTCTTAATAATAATTGCCGACTTCTCATGATAAGGCTTGTCTCCAAAAAATAAGCTGCATTTAGCCGGGGAAAGTAAATGAACGCGGTCTATTCCTTTAGGCAGTTTTTCTTATTGGAAAAAAATGATATAATAAGAATATCAAATAAGCTTTTTAAGGGGATAAATATGTTAGTTGTTAAAATCTTAATCATATTACTATTCATACTGTTCTTCCTTTTATTATTTATTCTATTTATACCCTTTGTTTATAAGTTTCAAGGAAGAGGTTTGGATGAGAAAAGCATAAGCTATAGTCTCGACTGGTTTTTTGGTCTGTTTGGGTATTCGGGATGCTATGCTTTAAATCAGGGGTTAGAGAGCAGCATCAATATATTAGGATTCAAAATAAAGATAAAGGAAAAAGATAAAAGAAAGAAAGAAAAAGCGAAAAGGATCAAGAAGAAAAAAGAAAAGAAGAACAAGAAAAAAGCTTTGAGTACGGAAGCCATTCAATATATAATGAAAAGTATGAAAAAGATACTATTACATCTTAGACCTGACAAAATTGAGGGGTATGGACGTTTAGGATTTGATGATCCTTATTATACAGGAATGACATGTTTATTTGTAGAATCCTCCAGAGGGTTAGGTTGGCACCACTTAAATCTAGACTACGTTTTTGAAGATGAGATCTATGAAGGAGAAATTTACATAGAGGGCAGAATATTTATCGTTTATATTTTATATATAGTCATAAGGCTATTATTAAATAGATCAGTTAGAAAGCTAATCGTTCATTAATTTTGTGAAGGAGGATTTTGATGGAATTTAATTTTAAGAACAACATTGATTCTATGTTTGAAAAGTTTGAAAACCTTCTAAAGGAAAAGACAGTTATCGGTGAGCCAATACAAATGGGTAATGTAACATTGATACCTGCAATGACGGTATCTTTTGGTATGGGGAATGGTGGCGGCGATGAAACTGACCAAAAAGGAAGCGGAGGAACCGGCTCGGGCGGTGGATTTGGTGCTAGAGTATCGCCTACAGCAATGATCGTAGTAAAAGCGGATGAGGTAGAAATTTTACCAATCGCTAAAGGTCATGCCTTTGAAAAACTTATGGATATGGTGCCAAATCTTATGGAAAAGATGGATATAAAAAGTAAAAAAGAAAAGGAAGCATAAAACAGAATTCGAAAAGGCCTAATTCCTTAGTATATCATGGGAATTTAGGCTTTTTTTCTTAAGTTAGGAAATGATTTTTAAAATTCTGGTTATCAGTATAGGATGTGGAATACTTGGTTTAGTGTGATGCGTATAAAAAATTTCCGTTGTTTTTAAGCTAGGTGATGGAAAAGATCAATAGGAATTTAAGGAGTGAAATTATGGATATAACCACAAATAGGCTTAGAGTTAGGCCTTTTAGAAAAACGGATATTGAAGATGTTTTTGAAATTTATAGCAATAAGGATACTTGTCGTTTTTTATTACATGAACAATGGACATCGTCTTCTAAAGATGAAGAATTCAATAAGAAGTTGGCTGCTAATCAGCTCACTCAAGACAGGGGTATCAGTTTAGCTTGTGAATTAGATAAAAAAGTTATTGGTGATATTTCGATATGGTATACAGAGATGAAAGAAACCGTCGAAATCGGTGTTACCTTTAATGATACATACTCAAGAAAAGGATACGCTACAGAAGCCGTAAAAGGTGTAATAGAATATTTGTTTAATACATTGAAAATACATCGCCTACAAGCAAACCTTGATGCCAGAAATATTTCATCGGCTAATCTTTGTGAAAGAGTTGGAATGCGCAAGGAGGCTTATTTTATTGAAGACTTTTGGAATAAAGGAGAGTGGACGGATAGCTTTGTTTACGGAATGTTAATATCCGATTTTAAAAAGCATTTTGAAATGAATAAAGAATAACAAGTTCCTATATTACTATAAGCATATATAGAGGCTGATAAATTCTAACTTATATTAATTAGACGTAAGAAGATTATACCTGACCTATTTCCAAAAAAGGTGGAGACAATTAAAGATGTTTTGAGGTAGTTTAGAATAATTAAAATAAAGCAGTGGTGACATCATTATCAATGCTCGTTATAGACATGATGCATTACTGAATGAATTAAAAGAAAAGATGCATATTGAAATGCATCTTTTCTTTTACTATAATGTGAGTGGAGGTGATCAAATGTTTTTCTATGATAATTATGTTGCGATTATTGGTGATATTGTAGACTCAAAAAAGATAAAAGATCGAAAAGCTATACAGCAGAAATTAAAGAATGTATTGGCAGATATCAATGCTAAATACTCAGAAGATATTGCATCTAAATTTACAATTGTTTTAGGAGACGAGTTTCAGGGACTGCTTAAAAACAGGAATAACATTATGAAAATTATTTGTGAAATTGAAATGGTCATGACACCTGTCCAATTACGTTTTGGTATTGGAATTGGTGATATTCGTACAGATATTAATTTTGATAATTCATCAGAAATTGATGGTCCTGCATATCATCGTGCAAGAAAAATGATTAAAGAAATTGAAAGTAAGAAATTTCAATATACTGAGCGACATTCCAATATTATGATATGTTCAGGAGAAAATAATATTGAAATTGACGAATTATTGAATTCTATTTTATCTGTCTGTACTGCATTAAAATCAAAGTGGACAGACCGACAAAAAGAAATTATTTATGCCTATCTTTCTAATGATGAGAATCAGTATAAAGCAGCGCATATCCTTGATATTGGGCAGCCTAGTGTAAATAAAGCACTCAGTAAGGCTAGGTACTACTCCTATAAATCTGCAATAGACACAGTTAATTCTTTTTTAAGTAAGGAAAGAGGGAAGCACAATGGCTAAGATTGTCTTGACCTTATTTTTAATTGGACATGTATTAGGGGATTTCTACTTACAGTCCCCTAAATTAGCAATAAACAAGGATGAATCATTCAAGAAATTATTGAAGCATAGTACAATATACTTATTTTCAATGATGTTTGTAATTATTCCGGTATTCAGTCTAAAAATGCTAAAATGGGCTTTTATCCTTTCTACAGCTCACTTTATAGTTGATGTAGTAAAATTCTTTATAAAAAAGAAAATTACGATAGATGACAAATTAGATGCATTGGCATACTCCCTTGATCAGATCATACATATTCTTGTAATTATTTTTACTACGATGACTATCTATCTTTTATCTGAACCCATCAATTATATTTATTGCATTCAATATATTTTAAATAGGTTACCAGCGGATGCTGTGAGTATTCTTTCTAGGATATTGATTATACTTATTATCATCCAGCCCTTTAGTATAACAATTAAGAAAGTGTTATATCGTTACAAACCAACGACTAGCAAAGAAGAAGGACACTCAAATGCAGGTGCACTTATAGGAATACTTGAGCGTTGTATAATTTTATTATTGCTTTCTGCAGGGCAATATTCTGCTATTGGATTTGTTCTTACTGCAAAGTCAATAGCTAGATATAATAAAATTGCTGATGATCCGAAATTTTCGGAATACTACTTATTGGGAACATTATTAAGTGCTCTGTTGGTTATAGTAGCTTATTTGCTTATTTTCTAGGAAAAAATATACATGTCATAGGAAAAATCAGGTGATGAAGGGGTAGAAATGAAAAAATAAGGCTAGAAGTATGGAATAATAATATGGTTAAATTGGTGGTAAGTCATATAATATACATCAGAGAGGTAAATGGTTAAACTTGGTTGATGAAGCAGTAAGTGAATGATATCCTATAGATGAACATTTGTAGTAAAAGGCGACACAGCATTAGGAGGGGTTATTTGCAAGATTTAATAAAAGGATTACTTTATTTCACTGGATTAGCTATAGTATTTGCACTTTTAAGATATCGTTCTAAAAAATTTTGGTTTGTAAAAAGCGAAATAATAAGAGATTATCCAATAGTAAGGTATAAAACTGGTAGTTTAATAGCATTTATTTGGATTGTTCTTCTCAGTTTTGGAATAGTACAAGAACTTTTTTTAGAGACTCACATGAATATCAAGATGTTTTTAGTTCCTTTTGCAACATATGTTATATATAGCTTTTTTGGGGCTGTTCCTACTGTCACACAATCTAGGTATAAAATAGACTTAACCTTAGATTGGGTTAATGTAGGTTCTATTGGGTTTGATTGGTTAGGTTCATGGATAGGAGAATACGAGGATGGTGTAATAGTTTACTTTTATTTAATAGATTATGATTCAATAAAAGTATCAAAACTCTCTAAGGAAGAGATTGTTTTTTCAGGAAGAGAAAAACAAGAGGATATCCCAATCAGTGTAACCTTAAAAAGTAAACCTAGTATAAATTACTTTTATCCACTACTAGAATGTATAAAAAAAGATTGTGTTTAAGACATATAATTTATAAAATACGTATTAAAGTTTTCTAAAAATAAACCTTGCCACAAATGGATAGTATCAATCTATAGCATCTTTATTGTCACTTCAAGGCATGTGGAATGCGTGATTCTGATGCAGCGTTGTGATTCAGAATGTAAAAAATAGGATTTTATTACAACATGTCATGGTTTTAGGGTAATTCCGAGACAAAAAATGGTGAGGCTGATATATAAACAAGTAAGTTTGAATTTGCATCCTGGATATCTGCAGAAATTAAGCTCTACATAAGTAAAGATTATAAAAGATTAAAAAAGCAATGTTAGCTTTAGGGATTTTCGATACCTATATTAAATACAAAAATATTCAGATTTAAATGATAGGTAAATTATAATACAATATAGATATTAATAAGATGGAAAGAGGTGTTAACATGGCATTGAATATTAGACCATCAGCAGATTTAAGAAATAAATATAATGAAATATCTAAACAGTGCAGGGAAACCAGAGAGGCTGTAATTATTACTGTAAACGGTCGTGGTGATACAGCTGTTCTTGGATTACAGGATTACAAGCAAATGAAGGCGGAATTAGAATTGCTTCGAACTCTTGCAGAAGCGGAAGACGATGTCAAAAATGGAAGAGTGGGTCCCATGCAAGAATCTTTAGATAGACCTCGTGAAACTTTGGTAAATAGGAAGAATGAAAATGTATAAGATTATGAGAACAGACAAAGCAGAAGATCAACTGAGAGATATAATCTATTATATTGCAGATGATTCAGGTAGTGTTGATACTACTCTCAAATATTTGGATAAAATAGAAGAATCCATTAATCATTTAAAAGAGTTTCCTAATTCAAGAGGCATACCTAGATATTCTATTTTGAAAAAATAGGGTTATAGAGTAGTCATTGTAGAGAAACATCTTATATTTTATAAAGTAAATAAGGAAAATAAAGCAGTTATTATATATGCTCTTCTTGATGGAAGAAGAGAATATCAAAATTTAATATAGTCAGGACACAATAGCCTTATTATGTAAAATAAAGATTATTTATACTTTATAAGACAAATGAAAGCATTCTTTGACAGGGAATCTATATCGGAAATTTAATAAGTTAAATACAGTTTACTCCCTGAAGAAAAACAAGAGTAGCAACCCTTGAAAGTAGCTAATTTTAGCTACTTTCAAGGGTTGCTTTGTTTTGGAGGATAACAGATATTAAGTTTGAATCCATTTATCAGAATGGAAAAGATATTTGCAAAACAGGAATCTCTCTTTGCAATCTACCTTTTATACCTTATTGGAATGCAGTTATATCATAAAATAGTAATAATTTATTGTAAAACAATAAAAAACATGCTAGAATTAAATTATTAAAATTTTATATGAGGTGGTTTTTATGAAAAGAGAAACAATCTTTTTAAAACTTGCTGTTATTTTTATTGGGATTCCAATCCTTGCTTTATGTATATTTGGGTTACCTTGGATAGCTAAAGATGCAGCAGAAAGCAGTTCGGAAATGGCCTATGTTTTATATGGTATTTTAAGCATTATGTATGTAACAGTCATACCGTTTTTTCTTGCATTGTACCAGGCATTTAAACTTTTAGGCTATATTGATAAGAACAAAGCTTTTTCCGAGTTATCTGTAAAAGCTTTAAAGAATATAAAGAACTATGCAACCACAATTAGCATATTATATGGGCTTAGCATGCCACTCTTCTATATCGTAGGAGAGGTAGACGATGCTCCAGGTGCTATACTAATTGGAATGATCTTTATTTTTGCACCAATGGTTATCGCAGTCTTTGCTGCTGTGCTTCAAAAATTATTAAAAAATGCCATAGATATAAAAAATGATAATGACTTAACGATATGAGGTGAAGAATATGGCGATTATAATTAATATTGATGTGATGCTGGCTAAAAGAAAAATGAGTGTCACAGAACTTTCAGAGAGGGTTGGAATAACCATGGCGAACATTTCCATATTAAAGAATGGAAAAGCAAAAGCTATTCGATTCTCAACTTTAGAGGCAATATGCAAAGCTTTAGAATGTCAACCAGGGGATATTTTAGAATACAAAAGTGACGAAGAGAGTCAGAGATAATAAACACTGTAGCTGAAAACAGGACTGAATATGCCAATGAGTAGAGGAAGCATAATCATAGAAAGTAACGATAGATAGCTAAACTTTTTAGTCTTCTCTTACTGGCCATATGGTTGATCGATCTAATGATAGTAATGTGGATCGGAATTGATTATTTTTCACTAGTCTTGGATAGACCCTTTATACTTTGTTTCGTTATAGTAAAGTATGATGAGGAATGGGGGATAATAAAATGAAAAAAAGTATTTTAATGATTACACCAGAAAATAAGGAAATTAACGCTTTTAGGAGAAAGCAATTTAATAATTTTATTCAAATTACTATGCCCTATTTAGCCGGTTTTATAGATCAATCAAAATATAAGATAACTTTAGTTGATGAATATAATCAAAAAATACCTGATGATGAAAAATATGATTTAATTGCTATGACAGTGAATACTCCAAATGCGGTGCATTGCTATGATATTGCTCAAAAATTTAGACAAAAAGGTTCAAAAGTTATTATGGGTGGACCCCATGTTACCCTACTGCCTAATGAAGCCATAGAACACTGTGATTATATTATTGTTGGAGAAGCAGAAAAAACATGGCCCCAATTTCTTGAAGATTTCTACAAGGATTGTGCCAAAGAACAATATATATGTAAAGACATACCCTCCTTAAAAGGTTTGCCTATTCCTAGGAGGAATTTGATTAAGAAAAGATTTTTAACAAAAGGGGCAGTCATTGCCACAAGAGGCTGTCCTTATCAATGTAGTTATTGTAATTTAAAACAGATATATTGTGACTCATTCAGAACTCGCCCTATAGATGAAGTGATCGAAGATATAAAAAATATAAAAGGCAAGTATTTTGTTTTTTGGGATGACAATTTTTTTGGAGACTTGGAATATGCAAAAAAATTAATGAGTGAACTTGCAAAGTTAAAAAAGAAATGGGCTGCACAGGTCACATTAGAACGGTGTAAAGATGAAGAACTTTTAAAAATTGCAAAGAAATCTGGATGTATATATCTTTTTATTGGATTAGAATCCTTTTCACAAGAAGGACTTAGCAGTGTCAATAAAGGAATTAATAGTGTAGATAAATACAAAGAAATTATAAAATTATTACACCACAATGGTATATCAATACAAGCAGGGATTATATTCGGATTGGATACTGATACGAAGGAGATATTTAAAAAGACCCTTAACGCATGTAATGAATTAGGGATAGATGGAGTCACAGTCAGTATATTAACTCCATTACCTAGAACTCCAATATATGAACAAATGAAAAAAGAAGAAAGACTCACAAGCACCGATTGGACATATTATAATGGAAAAACGAGAGTAGCTTTTAAGCCTAAACATATGACGGAAGATGAATTATATGATGGATATATTTGGTTTAGAAAACAATTCTATTCAATAAGCTCTATTCTTAAACGGTTACGGGTATCTAAAACAAATATATTCTATAATCTTATCATGAATTTAGGTTATAAGTTATCTATATCAAGTGCGAATAAAAATCTATAGGACAAATAATTTAAAAAATGATGAAAGATTATTTTAATAGACTACTGTTAGAGAGAGGGTATTAAGAAAATTTAAGACATATATATAACTACTTATATGAGGTAATCTATATCCTGTATAGAAAGGGAGGTGAATAAAAATGATTCAATCTATTGTACACATTGCTTTAGTGGTAAAAGACTATGATGAAGCCATAGAATTTTATACAAAAAAACTTCATTTTACACTAATTGAAGATACATATCAACCTGAACAAGATAAGCGTTGGGTTGTAGTATCTCCACCTGGTTCATCAGGAACTACAATATTACTTGCAAGGGCTTCAAAATCAGAACAATTTAAATTTATCGGGAATCAGGCGGGAGGACGGATTTTTTTATTTCTTGGAACAGATAACTTTTGGAGGGACTATAACGAAATGATAGAAAAGGGCATAGAATTTGTTAGAGAGCCGAAGGAACAATCATATGGTACAGTTGCAGTATTCAAAGACTTATATGGAAACTTGTGGGACTTAGTGCAATTTAAAGAGAATCATCCAATTTTCCAACGAGTAAAATAAATAATTGAGGAAGACAGGCTTGAATAGTGGTATGAAGACGATATGGGGAATTTATATAATGCTAGAGTGGAAGTGTTAATGGAAAGGTTGGAACTGAAAAGAGTAAAAGTAAATGAAGGAAATAGTAATGTTAGATATTAAGTTTGAATATAAAAATGAAATACAAACCATTCATCCTATTTTATTGATAGATAATAATGACATTATTTTAGTTGATTGTGGATATCCTAATTTTTTATCTTTACTAGAAGTTGAAATGAAGGCAAAGGGTATAAATCCTAGTTCATTGACGAAAGTATTGATTACCCATCATGATAATGATCACATGGGAGCATTATATGAAATTAAAGAAAAGTATCCACATATAAAGATAGTTTCAAGCGAAATAGAAAGTGAGTATATCTCTGGTAAAAGAAAATCACTTAGACTGTTACAAGCAGAGGAAATGTTAAAGTTTATGCCAGAAGCACAGAAACCATTTGGAATTGAATTCTGTGAAACTTTAAAAAAAGTTAAACCTGTCAATGTAGATATTACAGTTAAAGATGGAGATTATTTTGATTGGGCAGGAGGGTGTCAGGTGATATCTACTCCTGGTCATATGCCAGGCCATATTTCTCTGTTTTTAACAGAGACTAATTCTATTATAACAGGTGATGCAGCAGTTATAGAAGATGGTGAATTAGTAATTGCAAATCCACAATTTACACTTGACTTAAGTAGAGCTGAAAATTCACTAGAAAAGATTAAATCTATGAATGCAGATAATTATTATTGCTATCATGGAGGGAATTTAGTCAGAACCATAACTAAATAATCTAATTCTAATCTACCTTTCCATCAAAGGGGGAGAATATCTGTTTACAACATCTTTATTGTCTTCCTAAAGTACCTTGAGTGCGTAATAGGAATACAACGAATTGATACGTAGAAATCCTTTGTTTTCAATACTCTGTGCGATTTATGACATTTACGAAAGACAGTGCCGATTTCAGAAATAGGGTACTTAATAACAAAATCATAACAAAATCGAAGTTTCTGTTGTTCTGGACTTGGATTTGGATGTCGGGTGCGTAGATATGTTGAATTCATTGAAAAGATAACAATACTTCCAGCCAGGGATAAAACTAATTAGTGAAGTGCCCCGGTTAAACTTTATTTAGCAATATGGCTGTTTTATGGAATGACAAATGTATAAAAAGGGATTGGTTATAGCGTGGAAGAACAAATACCAGATAAAAATTTATTTATGATGTGCCGTAAATTAGATAACGATGCCACAAGGGAATTACCGAACGGCTTTCATGTGCGTTATTGTCGGAAAAATGAGTTAGATATTTGGAAGGCAATGCACTTTGATACACCCGAATTAGCAACGGAATACTACGACTTTATGAAAGGATATTTTAACGATGTATATTTACCAAAAGGAGATTTATTTTTCCAACGATGTATTTTTGTCTGTGATCAAGAAGATAAGCCTATAGGAACTTGTTTTTTATGGAAATCTTACAACTCGATATGGACTTTACATTGGTTTAAGGTCTTGAAAGATTATGAAGGGGAAGGTATAGGTAGGGCACTACTTTCAATCGTTATGAAGAGTTTATCTGAAAATGAATACCCGATATTTTTGCATACTCAACCAGAAAGTTATAGAGCAATCAAACTATATTCTGATTTTGGTTTTTGCTTATTAGCAGACCCAGTTATAGGAAACAGGCAAAATGATTTGGACGAGTGCTTACCATTATTGCAGAGATATATGTTGCAATCAGATTTTGAAAAGCTAGAGATCGGCCATGCACCTCAGTTTTTCTTAGATGCCGTTTGCAGTACAAAGACGAATGAATTTTAATTAGAATTCTCACAATCGGGTTTAGCAATTGAATAAGCGTATCCCTGAATTGGGTATGATAGTTAAATTGATTAACAGAGACATCCAATCAAATAGTGACTTCGCTGTACCAAGAAATTAACTGTTGATTGGATTAGAAGCTCAGTAAATGTTTGTCCAAGAGAACGCCTTTTTTGCGGGGTTCTCTTTTTATATAGATACTATTCAAAAAGCCGGTTGCACTAAAAATTTCAGCGCAACCGGCTTTTTGCGTGAAAGGAGAAATGTTTATGGCAAAAGTAATTGCTCTCGCTTCACTTCTCCCTAAGGTCGAGTTCTAGGACATCAATGCTTATGGTTCCAAATTTCCAGCCAAGAAGGAGTGGTGTAGTAATCAATCTTATTTTAATCGTCAAGGGGGTGGAAAAGATTGTGAGTGCAGGGATACAAATACTAACAAAAGCTAGAACAAATGTGGATACATTGGTTCCAATTTAAAAATTAATATAGAAGCATAGATAAAATAGCAAAATATAATGATAATACTTGCGGGTACTTAGAGGTAGATAATAGGCAAAGAATTGATAAAGCATCTATAATTGATATTGCTTTAGAATACGCTGTAAGTAGTAACAGAAATATATTGCAAATTGAGGACATATTTTTAGCGGCCATGGAAGATTATGAAGAAATTTTACGAGAAGATGATCTACATTGGATAGATAAAAGATTAAATAAATCAGATATAACATTTTCTCATGTATATGGTTATTACGATAGTAATTTAGATATTAAATTTAAAGATATAAAAGAAACCATATTAAAGGATAATAGGTATGACATAAATATAAAAGTTGCTTAGCTAGAATATTGATATAGAAAAATAATATTTATTAAAAACAAATAAAACAAATGGTAGTTTGAACATAATTATGATATAATAAAGTCATAATATTGGCAAGGAGGAAATGTTATGATTGAAATAAGACCAATAAAGGATTTAAGAGATACAACTGAAATATCAAAACTTTGTGAAGAAAGTAAAGAACCTATCTATATTACAAAAAATGGATATGGACACCTGGTAGTTATGAGTATGGAGACTTATAAAGATAAATTAGCTAAAGCAGATTTATATGAAAAGTTAGCAGAAGCAGAAAATCAAATTAATAATGGAGAAAAGCTTTTAGATGCTGAAGCAGTATTTGAAAGTTTAAAAGATAGGTATGGTAAATAAATATACTATAAAAATGACCCCGAAGGCGGCAGATGATCTAGATAATATTTACAAATATATATTAGAAGAATTATTTGCTACATCCGCAGCTACTAATATTCTAGAAAAAATAGAAAAAGAAATTATGAGATTGAAAGAGTTTCCTTTTTCATGTAATTATGTTGCTGATGAATATCTGAGAAATAAGGGCTATAGAAAATTAATAGTTGATAATTATATAGTATTTTATTTAGTTGAGGAAGAAAAGGAACAAGTTATCATTATGAGGGTTTTATATGGGAAACAAAAATATGAGAATTTACTTTAAATACACCTAATTAGGTGTATTTAATTTGAATATAAGTTTTTATTAGTTTAAAATAGATATATCCACTGGGGGGATAATATACCCTTACACCATCTTTATTGTCACCTCAAGGTACGTTGAGAGTATAATTGTGATGACGTATTGTGGTTCAGAGGACAAAAGTAGAAATTGACCATAACATATAGTGGTTTAGAGACGCTTCTGGAGCGAATAAAGAGCAAAAAACAACGTTTTTTAACCCATGTTTTTGGAATAGTTTATAGATGACATAGAGTTTTTTGAGTGATGATAGAGGAAAAGCGGAAATTTGAGCTGATAAATCAATAGATGAATTATATTATATAGTGTAGAAAAGTAGAGTAGTGAAACATGAATTATTTATAGTCAATTAGACAAATAGGAAGTTGTAGTGAAGATTATTTATATTTGATGAGGTGAACAAAATGAAAACTATAACAATTTGTGGTAGTATGAAATTTGCAGAGAAAATGAAACAGATTGCTTGGAGACTGGAAGTTGAAAAAGGATTTAATGTACTTCAATGCATCTATAATGAGCCGAATGAGCCTATAACTGACGAGGCACAAAAGCGCCTTGTTGCAGCGCATTACAGGAAAATAGATATTTGTGATGCCGTTTATATTGTTGATGTTGATGGTTATATTGGCACATCGGTTGCTGATGAAATTTTATATGCAAAAGAGAACGGAAAAGAGCTTATTTTTCACAGCGAACAGTCTTAAATAACTTCGCGTAATGGGCATAACACGAAGTTCACAAATTCCAATTTGAATAGGGGGAGTCATGATGGAATTCTGTAAAGTAGAATTAGAAAAGGCAATATCCTTGCTATCTTCTACCATTATTAATTGTGAAAAAATGCAACTTAAGTTTTCAGAAGGGACATCTCAACATTCGCTCTTAAGAAATAGAATTAAAGCACTCTATATTTCTAAGGCTCTTCTGTCAAGTGATAAAATAATAAATTATACAAGCAAAGATTTGAGAGAGGCCCTACCTCCTATAGTTTCAATTATAAATAAAACCACAAAAGCTCAAAGTAAATATGAAAAGGGAAGTACACAATACAATCGATTTCAACACATAATTCAAGCCATGCTCATTTCAAAAACATTCATCGAGAGCCAAATAGCAAAAGAACAAGAATTATTAGAACAAGAAAAAAATCTGCAAGAGGGTGAGTGAAGTGAATATTGTAATTCTACAAAACACTACTCCTGTAGAAGGTAATTGGTATGATACATTTTTAAATTTTATACATAAAATTCCATTTACAGAGTTGTTAGTTGGGGTTGTAGTTCCAATTGTAGCAGCATGGATATCTTATGCATTGGCTGAAAGAGCAACTAGGCGAAAAGAATATAATAGGTTATTTATACAGATTGAACTTGTAAAAAGGGAGTTATTAAGAAATAATGATTCCTTAATGAACTTTACATCTAAGTATGAAGAAAAGATTAAGTTACAAAAAGGCTTAGGATTTCCTTTAGCTTTTTGTAAAGGACTACTTATTGATGTATTAAACAAGTTGGGAAAAATAAAAACAGAGTATTTTTACTTTGATAAAGAGATGTTATATGAAAAAGTTAAAAAACTAGAAAATAATTTTGAAGAAGAAAAGCATAATGATATTCAAAATTTTTATAATTATAATCAGATTATTACCCAAGATATATTAGAAGTTATTACTAGATTAGAGAAACATCAATCAAAAATTAAGAAATGGTGCAAGTGAAATTTTTATTTAGATATCCTTCCACCAAGGGGGTACCAGATACCTACGACATTATTATTATACTCTCAAGACATGTGCAGACAGTGGTATTAATAGAGAAGAATATTATATAGAGATCCTAAGATTTATAAAATAAATTTAACATAAATGTTAAAAATCCTAATTTAGGTAAAAGTTTTTTACCTATTCACTGGAGATATTAAATTGCTAAAGGTAATATGAAGTTGAGTTACTTTATAATATTTTATTAGACAAGTTTATCTTATAAAGGAATTTTCTATATTTGATTTTGGGAGGAATATTATGATTAAAATGATTGTAACGGATTTGGATGAAACTCTTCTAAAAACTGATAAAACTATCTCACAATATACAATTGATATAATAAAGAAAGTAAGAAATCAAGGCATAAAATTTATATTTGCAACAGCTAGAGGAAGTAGCACGAGAAACTTAATTCCCTATGAACTATTTGATGGGTATGTACTGATGAATGGCGCAAAAGCTTATATTGATAATAGACTTATTTATGATAAAACCATCCCAGCAAATATCTTTATTCCATTTTTACAAAATTTATCTGATAATGGCCTAAAAGTTGCAGCGGAGATTAATGATATGCATTATGCTAATTTTAATGTAAAGGAAAAATGGAATTATATTGATAATTTTATTATAACGGACTACAGGGGTGTCGCGGGTAGTGCTGATAAATTATATGGCATAATAGAAAGTCCCTATCAGATAGATTTAATTAATTCAATCCTTCCAGATGAGTTATATTTAAACTTCAGCAGGGACAGCTTAGCTATGATAATGCATAAAGAGGGCAAAAAGATTAATGGAGTTTTAGAAATTGCAAGAAAATTTAATATATCCAAGAACTATATAATCGCTTTCGGTGATGATATCAATGATAGGGAAATGCTACTTAATTGTGGTGTGAGTGTGGCTATGGGAAATTCCATAGAAGATATTAAAGATATTACAGATTACATTTGTGACATAAATGATAATGATGGAGTAGCCAAATGGCTAGAGGAGAATATCTTAGGGTAAAATAACTGCCGATTTCATTAAGGAGAGAATTTCCAATGACTAAAATAAATTTGATAGAATATATCAACTCTGGGTCATTATTATAGATAATAGGCAGGATAAACTAAATGAGGCACTTGAGGGTTTAAAAAAACTACTAATTAGTAGTTTTTTTTCTGTACTCATTGGGGGTCTTATGCATTTTTTTCTTAAAGATTTGAATAAAGTGGCTAGAGTAGTTGAATCCAACCATTCCTGCAATCTCTGTTATAGAGTAATTAGAAGTATTGAGCAATGAGGTGACCCCTTAAAGTTAGACTTTATTAGCGAGACAGTTTCGGCTGCCTCGCTATTTTTATGCAGCCTGAAGACTAAGTCTGTATTGCACTGGACTTAGCCATCCAAGTTTCTCTTTAATTC
>NZ_JANKAS010000023.1 GCF_024622505.1 Irregularibacter muris | reverse complement strand
ATGAGATCTCTCCTTTCAAGCTTTTATAGTTCACCGAGTACTCGGTGAACTATAAAAGTACTCTTTTGAAGTCTATTGTCTCATGCCTTTTATTGATTTTAAATCCATGAGATTATTGGACGCTTACTTTTAATGGTATCTACTATTTTAAAATTAAAACGCTATAAAAAACAAGAGGAAAGCAAAGTAATTTCTATCTCTAAGGATTTTCTCTTTGTGTGGCCGCACGGTACACTGATATACCCTAGTTATTTTATTGATAAATTTAAAGTGCTCATAAAGCTCCATAATTTCCCTCTGATTCGATTTTATGACTTAAAGCACACTCATGCTACTATGCTATTGCAACAAGGCGTAAATGCGAAAATAGTAGGCGAGAGATTAGGTCATTCTACCATATCAATCACTTTAGATATCTATACCCACGTCTCTGATACAATCCAAAAGGAAGCAATGGAAAAATTGGATTCTTTGTCTAGGTAAGTTGGTTTTAATACAGCCTACTTTAAGTTAATTTAGCACCGTTCGTGCACCAAAGCCCTATAAAATAGCAAAAGAGCCACTTGGAAAAACTCTTCCAAAGTGGCTCAAACTCTGTCATATCAATGGCGGGAATATGTGGGAATCGAACCCACCCAGGACGCTCTTAACGCCCCGCGACTGGTTTTGAAGACCAGGAGGCACACCAGCACCCATCTACTCCCATTAAATGCACATTATCATTATAAAGGATCGTATAGGAAAAATCAATGAATATTAAAATAGTATTTAATCACTTAATCATAATTTTACTCTATAAGACCATATCTAACTTTCTACTTCCTCATAACCCTAATATCCCCTAGCCTTTTTGTTATCTTTTTTTGATCAAAGTTTTCTAAAAGGGCAATGGCATATTTCCTACTGGTACCCGCTAGATCTCTAAAGGTGGCCACATCGATATTTTCATAGTTTTCAAAATGCTTTTTTAGTTGTACAATAATCTGATCATAAATGTCCTTATGAATATATATTTCCTCTGTTACTTTTACTAGAATTTCCCATTCCACCAAAGCCTCAAAAACCTGTTTATATTGCTCAATAGTTTTCCCCTTGTCCTTCCAGATTTCTTCAGGTTTAGGCGGGGTTAATCCATCTTTTTTAAATTTTTCTTTTATTTCTTCTGCAATACTTTTTTGACTGTCTGTTAGACGGATATTAAACTCTTTTAAAGCGATGATACCTTCTTTTATTTTTATTACTTCTTTTTCTTCTAAAAAACCTAATAATTCATCTATAACTTTGGATTTTTGTTCTCCAAAGAATCTGCTTCTGATTTCTTCTTTGAATACACCAGACTTTAAAGGTTGGATGTTATGGAATTCTTGTAGATATTTTCTCATTTTACTACCAAGCTCATGGATAAAGTCAGGATGAAAAATATAGTTCATATTGCCTACAGCAATCTGAATGATTTCATCTTTGCTTGCCAAGCTTGAGATAATCCTTTCTAATTCCTCTGATGGTAAACCAATTCTTTTGATTATCTCCTCTTTTGTTAAAAAATCTTTACTATAGGTCTTTAAAAATTGCTTGAGGATTTCTCCAGACTCTCCCTGTTCCTTTAATTTTAATTCTCCTATGACTTCTTCTTTAAATCTTTTTCTTTTGGGAGGTTGTGTATCCAAGACTATCCCTCCTCCAATGGTGACCATGGGAGAATAAAACCGTAGGATAAAATGATCCAGGGTCTTTGCCGTAATTTGATTTTCTAGACGCAATTGAGCATATCCTTCCTGCCCTGGCATTAGTTCATCTTGCTCCAATAGGACAACCCGGCCAAGTATCTCGCTGGTTCCATGATAAATGCGCACCCGTTCTCTATTTTTAATGGGGAAGGGGGAGTCCGATAATAATCTAAGCTTAACATCTATCATCATAGAAGTATTTAGGCTATCCACCTTTGCCAGCACATCTCCTCGATTGATCTGTTCCTTTTTAAAATTGCTCAAGTTTACTGCTACTCTTTGTCCTGCCTCTGCTTTTTCTACATTTTTATCATGCACTTGCAGGTTTCTTACCTTTGTTTCTTTCTGAGAAGGATAAAGCATAATGCTCTCTCCTTCTTGTAAAGTGCCTTCAATAAGAGTTCCTGTGACCACTGTACCAAAACCCGTTATAGAGAACACCCTATCAATGGGTAGTCTAAAGGGTACTTTTTTATCCCGTTCTTCCACTTGCACAGTAATCTGATCTATATGTTCTATTAACTCATCTATTCCTATTTTTTTTGTAGAGGATATAGGTATGATGGGAGTGTTCTCTAAAAAGGTCCCTTTTACCTGCTCTTTGGTTTCTTCTATGACCATTTCTAGCCATTCTTCATCTACCATATCACTCTTTGTCAGGGCGATAATACCTTTTTTCACTTCTAATAAGGATAGGATATTTAAATGTTCTTGCGTCTGAGGCATGAATCCTTCATCAGCTGCTACCACCAAAACAACAATATCAATGCCCCCTACTCCTGCAAGCATATTTTTAATGAATTTTTCGTGACCAGGCACGTCCACAATTCCTGCTCTTCTTCCACTAGGAAGATCAAAATAAGTAAAACCTAGATCGATTGAAATTCCTCTTTCTTTTTCTTCCTTTAAACGATCCGTTTCCTTACCAGTAATGGCTTTAATTAAAGTTGTCTTGCCGTGATCAATATGCCCTGCTGTACCGATAATTATATTTTGCATGGTTAATCTTCCTTTACCATTTTTATTGATTACTTATTAGATTTAATGCATCTATAATATTCTTGTTATCTCCTTCTAAAAGAGTGCGAACATCTAAGAGTATATTTTCTTTATGTATACGAGTAAAGATTGGCCTTTTAAACCTTCGTAATTTTTCCTCCAATTGATTCACTGTAAATTTTGGGCTTTGCAGTGATACAACATAAGTTGGTAATTGTTCTAAGGGCATAGCCCCACCACCAACTTGGGAAAAAGATTGCTCTACTTTCACGGTGAAGTCCTTTCCCACAGTCCTGATAATTTCTTCTTTAAGAACTTGGGCTTTTTGATATAATTCATCCTTATCTATAGTTAGCATTCGAAGAATAGGTATTCTTTTAATCACATTTTCTTCTTCTTGATAGATTTTTAATGTCGCTTCTAGGGCGGCAAGAGTTAGTTTGTCAATTCTAAAGGCACGATTTAATGGATGTCTTTTCATTTGATCAATGTACTCTTTCTTACCAGCGATGATCCCTGCTTGAGGCCCTCCTAAAAGTTTATCTCCACTAAAGGTCACTACATCTATTCCTGCTGCTATAGTGCTTTGCACGGAAGGTTCATGGGAAAGACCGTAGGAAGCTAAATCTACTAATACACCGCTGCCTACATCCTCTAGGGATGGTAAATGATATTTTTTGCCTAATTTGACCAGTTCCTCTGTGGATACCAATTGGGTAAAACCTAGTATTCTATAATTACTAGTATGTACCTTTAACAAGGCCCCAGTATTTTCTGTAATGGCTTTTTCATAGTCCCGAAGATGGGTTTTATTGGTGGCCCCTACTTCTACTAATGCAGCACCGCTTTGTTCCATAACCTCAGGGATGCGAAAGGAACCTCCAATCTCTACCAGTTCTCCTCTAGATACAATTACCTCTTTATCCTTGGCTAAGGCACTGAGCATTAGGGTGACTGCTGCTGCATTATTATTGACCACCAGTGCACTTTCTGCCCCTGTGAGTTCACAGATTAGAGATTCGATATGGGAATATCTTGAACCTCTTTTCCCTGTATTTACATCCATCTCCAAAGTGGAATATTCACTAGCCACTGCCCAAAGAGCATCTTTTATTTCCTCACTGAGGGGGGACCGACCTAGATTGGTATGGAGCACAACCCCTGTGGCATTTATTACAGAACGTAAGCTCATCGTTCTTTTTTCTATCAATTTCTCATCAATTTTTAATAAAATCTTTTCCATAGATAGATGGTATTGGGAAATTTGTTCATCGGATAAATGTATAATCTCTCTTCTGCTATCCTCTAATACATTCCTTATGCATTCTACTATATTATGATGGGTGGTATTCTCATAATGTTTTTTTATTTGGGGTAGACTGATGATTTCATCTACCGAGGGAATCATTCTAAACAAATCCTTTTTATTGTTCAAAGTTTTATGACCTCCGGAATAATATTCTTCTTTACAAATAGTTATCTGATTCTCATATGCTAATTCATTGAGGCAACTAGCTCATCAAATTATTTTATAATAATCGCTTTTTCTCCTTTAGGCAAAACCCGTCCTATCACAGCAAAGGGAGTTTTTAGGTTATTTTCTAGTTTTTCCAATAATTCAGGTGCCTTTTCTTCCTCTACTGAAATGAGAAGCCCTCCTGAGGTTTGGGGATCAAATAAAATATCTACCATAATATCAGGAATGTCATTTACCCAATGGACTTTGCCATCCAAGTATTTTTTATTGGCATAAGTCCCTGCTGGCACCATACCCATTTCCCCTAACTCGATAGCCTCTTCCATAATAGGCACCTTAGAGCTTTCAATTTCTATAGTCCCACGACTTGCCTCTGCCATCTCATAGCTATGTCCTAATAATCCAAAACCTGTGATATCTGTGCAACCATTAACCCCTATTTCTTGCATGGCATCTCTGGCATCTTTATTTAAATAGGACATAGTATAGATAGCTTTATCTATGGTTTTCTTCGTTACAAAATCTGCCTTAATGGCTGTATTAATAATTCCTAGGCCTATAGGTTTTGTCAAAATCAATAGATCTCCCGGTTTTGCATGGGAATTGGCTCTTACTTCCTGGGGGTGTATTGTTCCTGTTACCGATAGTCCATATTTGGGTTCGTTGTCATCTACTGAATGTCCGCCCACTAGTACAGTACCTGCCTCTAATATCTTATCTGCTCCTCCCCTAAGGACCTCTCCTAAAATTTGTGCTGGAATACAAGTAGGAAAACATACAATATTCATTGCTGTTAAGGGAATGCCTCCCATTGCATATACATCACCTAAAGAATTGGCTGCCGCGATTTGTCCGTAGGAATAGGGGTCATCTACTACTGGTGTGAAAAAGTCCAGGGTTTGAATAATTGCCCTATCTTCGTCTAACTTATAAATGGCTGCATCATCCGCTGTTTCTATTCCTACCAATAGATTGGAATCTTTTTTTACCTTAATATCCTTTAATATATTGGAAAGAGCCCCCGGCTCTATTTTTGCAGCTCAACCAGAACTTCTAGCCATTTGGGTTAATCTATATTGCTTATCCATATTCATTCATCCTTTGCTATTTTTTATATCTTTATCTTTTCTTTAAGTTCATTAAATACTTTTTCCCCAATTCTTTCTACTTCTTTAATTTCTTCAATGCTTTTAAATTCCCCATGGGTTTCACGATATTCAATAATCCTATTGGACAGAGCATCTCCTATCCCTGGTAGAGTTTTCAATTGACTCTGATCAGCGGTATTAATATTGATTTTACCATCATCTTGTTCTTGGGAACTGTTTGTAGATGTGTTATTATCGCTGTCTATTATCTCCTCCCCTATCTTGGGGATATATATTTTTTCTTCATCCCTTAATTTCTGGGATAGATTCACTCTTTCTAAATCTGCTTCCTCTAAGGGTCCCCCAAGCTTATCTAAAGCATCGATAAGTCTTTCTCCCTCTGTAAGAATAGCTACTCCTGGATTTTTAACTTGTCCTACAATATGAACCATGATTTGATGCGATTGTTCTTTTTCTGTAGGCGTAATCTCGGAATTATTCTCTTCAGAACTTAAGATATCTTCATCGGCATCATCTATTATCAACATTGTATCATTGTCTTTATAAAAATAAAACCAAATAGTTCCTACTATAAGGACTCCAATTAAAACTGCAATAAAAATATTTCTTTTGTTTATTATTTTCTCCACTTCCATCCCCCCTATATTTCTTTCTTTAAAAAGTATTTCTTCAATTGCTAATATTTCCCTTCTTTTTTATAGGAAATTAAAACCATAAATTGTATTTTGTATATTTATATATATTTCTTATTTTTACTCCCACAGAAGGATGTTTTTTTGATATACTATAAAAGAATATTTTTTGCTAGGAGGACATTCATGAAATCTAAAATAATATTTTTAACCATATGTTTATTTTTTCTTTTTACAAATACGGCCCTTGCTGCACCCAACATTTCATCACCCTCGGCTATTTTAATCGATAGTAAATCAGGGCAAATATTATATGGTAAGGATATTGATGCAAAGCACTATCCCGCAAGCATCACCAAAGTGATGACGGCTCTCTTGCTTCTAGAGGATGGTGATTTGGATAAAGTGGTCACTATAAAGGATGATGTCCCCAATCTCATTGAAAGAGGGAGTAGCCAAATCTATTTAATTCCCGGTGAAAAGATAACAAGAGAACAATTGTTATATGCCTTACTAATAGATTCTGCAAATGATGCTGCGGTGGCTATAGCTCAAGATGTTTCTGGTTCGGTAGATAAGTTTGCTGATAAAATGAATGAAAAAGCTAAAGGGCTAGGCATGAAAAATACACACTTTGTTAATCCCCATGGTCTGCATGATGAAAATCATTACACCACAGCTAAAGATATGTCCATAGTAGCTAAAGAAGCCATGAAAAATCCTCTTTTTAGAAAAATAGTTACTACTGAGCGCTATATTATTCCTGCTACCAATAAACAGGATACTCGATACCTTTATATAGGGAACCGTCTTATTAGAAATACCACTTATAAAAATTATCACTATGAAGGCGCTACTGGTATTAAAACAGGTTGGACAAGCGAGGCCAATTTTACCCTCATTGGTGGCGCAGAAAAAGATGGTCGTGACTTAATTACTGTAATCATGGATTCCAATGGAGTAGACGTATATATGGACACCCATACTCTTTTAGATTATGGCTTTGAAGGTTTTCAATCCAAAGACGCATTTAAAAAAGGAGAAATCATTAAAGAGATACCCTTTGATAAGACAAAGGAAACTCTTCCTCTAATAGCCGAAAATACCTTTGAATATTCATTTCCCAAGGATACTGTCGGGGACATCACCACTACTTTTGAATTGCCTGAAGATATTGATCTTCCCATTAAAAAAGGTGATATTGTTGGCGATGTGGTGTTAAATTTGGATGGAAAAGAGATTGGAAAAATCAATTTAATTGCAGATAAAAGCATCGAAGCCCCTAATAAATTTCTTTCTATCTTCACAGGTTCAAGTAGCGTACTGAAATGGGCAGGTATTCTGATCTCAGCATTTTTAGTATTTAGGACTTTTATATATATTAGCAAACAAAAAAGGCGACGAAGAAGACGAATGTTTGGAGGAAATATGGGACATAAAATTCATCGTTATTAATGATTTAAACCATAACCTTCTAAAAATAAAAAAGGGCTGTTGCAAAATTAGATTAACTAATTTTGCAACAGCCCTTTTCACTGTCAATCTAAGGCTAAATAATTCTATCTAGCCTTTATTATTTCCCGAAGATTTCTTTTTGTAATCTCTGTCCTGTAGGAGTAGCTGCTAATCCACCAAGGGCTGTTTCCCTTAGTTCACAGGGAAGGGATCTTCCTATTTTATACATGGTGGTTACCACTTCATCAAAGGGGATGATACTTTGGATCCCTGCCAAGGCCATATCTGCTGAAACCAATGCATTAGCAGTACCAAGGGCATTTCTTTTAGAACAAGGAGCTTCTACTAATCCTGCAATAGGATCACATACAAGACCAAGTATGTTTTTCAAGGTCATTGCAGCAGCATGAATAGCTTGCTCCGGACTTCCTCCTGCCATTTCTACAATACCTGCTGCCGCCATTGCCGATGCCGAACCAGTTTCTGCCTGGCATCCCCCTTCTGCTCCTGCTACAGTGGCGTTTTGAGCAATAATATTGCCTATTCCTGCAGCTACAAATAATGCATTAATAATCTCTTCTTCAGTGGCCTTCATATTTTCAGCAGCTGTTAGGAGTGCTCCAGGGATGATGCCACAGGAACCTGCTGTAGGTGCTGCTACAATCTGTCCCATAGCAGCATTTACCTCGGTCACTGCCAAAGCCGCACTAACTGCATCAGCCATTACATTCCCAGAAACAGGTTGATGTTCTTTAAAATATCCCCTCATTTTTTTAGCTTCTCCGCCAATCATACCGCTTACGGATTTTATGTTCTCTTCCAATCCTTTTTTAATAGATTGTCTCATGACGAGAACATTATCTTTCATCTTTGATACTACTTGTTCTCTATCTAAACCCGTCAATTCCATCTCATTCTCTATAATGATTTGAGAGATAGATAGATTTTTTTCATTGCATAATTGTAATAGTTGCTCACCACTATGAAATTCTGCCATTTGCACACACCTCATTTCAACATTTTTATACTGGGTTAATAATTACCGCATTTTTTATATCTGGTATTTGATTAATATTATTTATGATTTCTCCTGGCATGCCTTCGTCTGTTTCTACAATCATAGAAGCTATTTTCCCCTTTGATTGCCTATATACCTTCATAAAAGCAACATTTACTTGATAATCTGCCAAGATAGTAGTGACTCTCGCTATTACTCCAGGTTTATCTATATGCTTGGTGATAAGAGTAGGATATTGTCCAGTAAATTCAATGGATATCCCATTGATTTCAGTAATCATGATATTTCCCCCACCTATGGAAGAGCCGATGATGATGGTCTCTTTGCCCGTTATAGATGTTATGGCCATCTTTACGGTATTGGGATGAGCATCCTCCATATTGATAGGTATAAACTCAAATCCTATTCCTTTTTTATGAGCAATGTCAAAGGAATTTCTTAAATCTGGATCATGGGGATCCATCCCTAGCATACCAGCTACCAAAGCCTTGTCTGTCCCATGACCTTGGTAAGTGGCCGCAAAGGAACCATGCAAATAAAAGGTCACATGTCTAATCTCTTCTGCGGCTATACTGCGTCCAATTTTTCCTAGCCTGGCAGCTCCGGCGGTATGTGAACTGGAAGGACCAACCATGATGGGGCCTAGTATATCAAAGGAACTGTAATTTTTCATTGTTTTCTCTCCATTTCCTCTATCTTTATATCATTAATTTAAAAGTGGTCATAAGATATATAACCACTTTTAATAATCTTATATTCTATTATTCTGGCATAACGGCTATTACTTCTATTTCTACACCTACATCTCTAGGTAATCTAGCTACTTCAACACAGGAACGAGCTGGTTGTTTTTCTGTAAAATACTGAGCATATACCTCATTGATTTTAGCAAAATCATTCATATCTTTGATAAATACTGTTGTTTTTACTACATTGTCTAAGCTTGTACCTGCAGCTTCTAAAATAGCTTTTATGCTATCTAAAGAACGTCTAGCTTGCGCTTGGATATCTCCTTCAATTACCTCTCCTGTTTCGGGAATAAAAGGAACTTGTCCAGATGTAAAAACTAGGTTTCCTAATTTTACTGCTTGTGAATATGGTCCTATAGCAGCTGGTGCCTTTGGTGTACTAATAATTTCTTTTTTCATGTTTTTTCCTCCTTTATTTGTCCTTTGGCTAGATTAAAATACTTGTCTGATCTATACTCACCATAGCCGGTGGTATAGATAACTAATCTATCAGTCCTTTATAATATTATATCCGCTTTTTATTAAAACTTCATGTATTTCTTGGATATGCCCATGATTTTTTGTATCTAATAACATAGTTACTTCCTGAGCACCTATGTTTACATAAGATTTCATTTTTGTTTGATAAATTGAAGATATATTTGCCTTTGTGCTGGCAATAAGCTCTAATAAAGATTGTAAATTACCGGGTTTATCAGGTATAGTCACTTTAATTTCAGTTTTTCTTCCACTCTTTAACAAACCGTTCTCGATAATACTACAAACCATGTTCATATCAATATTTCCCCCTGAGATAACTGCAGCAACCTTTTTATCTACGGAATTGATTTTACCAGAGATAAGAGCTGCAACAGAAGCTGCTCCTGCACCTTCCACAATCAATTTCTCATTTTCCATAAGGGTCAAAATAGCCTTTGCAATATCATCTTCGGATACGGTAATTATTTCATCAACATATTCCTTTACTATAGAATAGGTCAAATCTCCTGGAGTTTTTACGGCTATACCATCGGCAATACTATTGGCCGTATCTAAGGTAGATTTTTGATCTTTTTCTACAGAGGTTTTCATGCTGGCAGCGGTTTCAGGTTCAACACCTATGATCTTCACCTTTGGATTAATAGATTTCGCCGCTACAGCAATGCCTGCGATTAAACCGCCCCCACCGATGGGTACAACGATTACATCCACATCTTCAAGATCTTCCATAATTTCTAAACCAATGGTACCTTGTCCTGCAATAACATAAGGATCATCAAAGGGATGCAAGAATGTTGCCCCTGTTTCTTTTTGGATATTTACAGCCTTTTCATAGGCTTCATCATATACATTACCATGAAGCACAACTTCTGCACCATATCCCTGGGTAGCCATTACTTTAGCCACTGGAGCACCTGCTGGCATAACAATTGTGGATTTGATTCCATAGGCAGTAGCCCCCAATGCAACTCCTTGAGCATGATTCCCTGCTGAAGATGCAATAACTCCATTAGCTTTTTGTTCTTCACTTAGGCTGGCAATTTTGTTATATGCTCCTCTTATTTTAAATGAACCTGTTTTTTGAAGATTTTCACACTTTAAAAATACTCGATTGTTGCTTAGGGAACTAATTTTTTTACTTTCTACCAACTTTGTTGGGAAAATTACATTCTCTAAGGTTCTCTTTGCTCCCTTAATATCTTCTAAAGATATTTTCATTGTTTTATACGCTCCTCTCTTTTTATATAGACCTGCACACAGTTTTAAATATATCATAAATAAAATACATCTTCAATATAGTATGCCTGGTGTCTACATAAAAAAACCAGCTTTATCCCACGATAAAGCTAGTTTAAAACTCAATTTTAACCTTTTATAACAATATTTATTAGTTTTTTCGGAATGGCAATAATCTTTACAATTTCCTTCCCTTCTAAAAACTGCTTGATTTTCTCTCTTTTTAGTACTGCTGCCTCCATATCTTCTTTGGTAGCATCTACTGGAAGAATCATTTTATCTCTAACTTTTCCATTAATTTGCACTACAATTTCTGCTTCTTCTTGTTTTAATGCCTCTAGATCATATTTAGGCCAGGATTGCTCATGCACACTGTCCTTATTTCCTATAATCTTCCACATTTCTTCAGTAATATGAGGTGCAAAGGGGGATAAAAGTATAATAAGATTTTCAATGACTTCTCCTAATAAAGCTGGATTGCTTCCCTTGACTTTATCTTTATAGTGATAGATAGCATTGACTAGCTCCATAATGGCGCTAATGGCCGTATTGAAATTAAATCTTTCTTCAATATCCTCATATACTCTTTTTATAGTATGATGTAGCACAAATCTAAGTTCTTTATCCTCTTTATTTAGATTGTTTTGTTGTACTTTAGAAGATAATTCTAACTCACTCTTTAATTCCTCCACTAATCTCCATATTCTGTTTAAAAAGCGGTAGGATCCCTCTACCCCTTTATCGCTCCATTCTAAATCCCTCTCAGGAGGAGCTGCAAATAGGATAAAGAGCCTTGCTGTATCTGCACCATAATTTTTAATAATCTCTACAGGACTTACTACATTTCCTTTGGATTTAGACATTTTCTCTCCATCCTTTAACACCATTCCTTGGGTTAAAAGATTATGAATAGGTTCATCTTTAGAAATCATGCCTAAATCATACAATATCTTAGCAAAGAATCTTGTATACAACAAATGAAGAATGGCGTGCTCTACTCCTCCAATATATTGGTCTACCCCTAACCAATAATCCACCTTTTCCTTATCAAAGGGTAGTTCATCATTATGAGGATCACAATATCTCAAATAATACCAGGAAGAATCTACGAAGGTATCCATTGTATCGGTTTCCCTTCTAGCTTTTTCCCCACATTTAGGACAAGATGTATATAAAAATTCTTCATTGTCTAATAAGGGAGAACGGCCATCATTTTTAAACTCTACTTTTGTAGGAAGTTCTATAGGCAAATCTTTCACTGGCACGGGAACAACGCCACAATGATCACAGTAAACAACAGGTATAGGTGTTCCCCAATATCTTTGTCTTGAAATCAGCCAATCTCTTAATCTGTAGTTGATGGTACTTTTTCCTGCTCCCTTTACTTCTAATTCCTTGACGATCTCACCAAAGGCATCCCTATTTGCCATTGTATCAAATCTTCCTGAGTTTACCATGATGCCGTCTTCAACATAGGCTTCATCCATAATCTCTATAGAAAGATCCTTATCCTGGGGTTTAATAACAATATTTATAGGCAAATCATATTTTTTAGCAAATTCAAAATCTCTTTGATCATGGGCAGGCACTCCCATAACCGCTCCTGTACCATAATCCATTAACACATAATTGGCAATTAAAATAGGAATTTTTTCATTGTTCATAGGATTAATCGCATAGGCACCAATGGGCATTCCCACTTTTTCTGTTTCTGTAGAGGTTCTATCAATTTCACTAAGGCTTTGTACACTTTTAATGAATTTTTTTACTTCTTCCTCTTTGGGTGTATTCTTAATTAATTTCTCTACTAAGGGATGCTCTGGAGCAAATACCAAATAGGATACGCCGAAGATGGTATCTGGTCTTGTGGTAAATACATTGATTTCATCCTCAGTATTCTCCATTTTAAAACTAATTTCTGCTCCTTCACTTTTCCCAATCCAGTTCTTTTGCATCAATCTTACTTTTTCAGGCCATCCCTCTAGTTTATCCAAATCCTCCAATAGTCTTTCTGCGTAATCTGTAATCTTAAAAAACCATTGGCTTAATTTTTTCTTTTCCACAGAACTATCACAGCGCTCACAGGAACCATCTACTACTTGCTCATTGGCCAATACTGTGGCACATGAGGGGCACCAGTTTACTGCTGCCTCTTTTTTATAAGCCAATCCCTTTTCAAACATTTTTAAAAACAGCCATTGGTTCCATTTATAGTACTCTGGACTGCAGGTGGCTATTTCCCTATCCCAATCATAGCTAATCCCTAATTCTTTTAATTGGTCTTCCATATGTTTGATATTATCCCATGTCCATATATTGGGATGAATTTGATTTTTAATGGCAGCATTTTCTGCTGGTAATCCAAAGGAATCCCATCCCATGGGATGAAGTACATTGTATCCATTCATTTTTTTAAATCGGGCCACTACATCCCCAATAGAATAGTTTCTCACATGACCCATGTGAAGTTTACCTGATGGATAGGGGAACATCTCTAAACAATAATATTTTGGGTCATTGTTTTGCTCTACTTTAAAAGCTTTATCTTCTTCCCACTTTTTTTGCCATTTCTTTTCAATGGTGTGAAAATGATAAGTCATTTTTCTTCCTCCTCTTTTATTAACTATAATTTACAAATATAAAAAACCCCTCATTCCCTGATAGGGACGAGAGGTTTGCTCGCGGTACCACCCTAATTAACTGCATAGAGCAGTTCAACTTATCTTGTCTAACGGCATTAACCGGTATATCTTTTCATTTGGCAAGTTCAACAGTATCCTTTGTCAGTTTCCACCACCCCTGACTCTCTATAAAATTCTAACTGTCTACTACTCCAAGGATATACTTTTTATAAACTTATTTTTATTATAGAATAAGGGGATAAAGCTGTCAACTAATCCCTTTTTAAATTTATATTTTTGGCATCTTGCCATAGTCTTTCTAGTTTGTAAAAATCCCTTTCTTCCTCATGAAATACATGAACAATAACCTCATTAAAATCCAATAAAATCCATCTTCCCTCTCTATAGCCTTCTTTTCTCAATAGGGAAAACTCCTCAAATTTCTCTGCCTTTTCTTCGATATGGTCGGCTATGGCCTGTACTTGAGTGGTTGATGTCCCGCTGGCCAAAACGAAATAATCTGCTATTGTTGAAAGATTTTCTATATTTAAAACGTCTATATCTTTACCTTTTTTTTCATCTATCCATTCTGCTATCTTTTGAGCCATTTCCTTTGCTTGATTAGACATTCTTTGCCTCCTTATTTTTTCTTTTATTGATTAGTATATGTATTTTTCAGTAAATCATTTCTTGCTTTAATACTATTTAAATGGATGAATCCATTCTTTTTTATAACGAATTGTATAGTATTATTCAGGGATTGTAAAAGGGCTTTATCTAAATCCTGAAAGGCTAAATTTCTTAATTCTTCCACTCCGGGGTAATTTCTACTTGGTTCTATATAATCGGCTATATATATTATTTTTTCTAATTTTGTCATTCCTACCCTGCCTGTGGTATGAAATTCTATTGCATCTAATATCTCCGAATCTTCTATGCCCAACTTATCTCGAGCAATAATTCTGCCTACTGGGCCATGGAGAAGTTCCTTTTGGTGGTAAGATACCTCATCTATTTTCACATCATTTTCTCTAGCTTTGGACAACAATTCCTCTGTTCCCATTGTTTTAGCACAATCATGTAGCAGAGCCGCTGTCCTTGCCTTATCTATGTCCCCCCCATAGGCTTTTGCTAATTGTTCTGCCGTATCCACTACTCCCAAAGTATGTGTATATCTATAGGGGGTTAGCCTTTGTTTCATCTCTTTTTTTAAATCTTCATAAGACAGCATATTTATCCTTTCAAATCCTTATATAATTTATTTTCTATGATATATTGTTCTACAGTTTCCGGCAAGAGATATTTAACACTTTTTCCTTGATTTATTCTTTTTCTTAAATTTGTAGAGGAAATATCTAAATCAGGAATATCCATTTTAAAAATTCTATGTCCAAATAATTCATGGATTTCTTCTATTCTTTGATTAAACTTTTCTACATCGTATCCTTCCCGGGTAGCTGCAATAAAGTAACAGGATTTTATCAATTCCTCATAATCCTTCCATGTATAAAAATCTAATACTGAATCAGCCCCTGTAATGAAATACAAAAAAGTATCCTTCCCATATTCTTTTCTGAGATCTTTTATCGTATCTATAGTATAGGATGGACCTAACCGATTCATTTCCATAGAGGATACTTTAAAATTAGGATTTGTATTGGTGGCTAAGGTAGTCATCCTATACCTATGTTTGCCCATCAGGACTTCTTTGTGTAACTTATGGGGTGGGGTGCCAGCAGGGACGAATAATACCTTGTCTAAGGAAAATTCCTCTTTGGCCCACTGGGCAATCACCAAATGTCCATAATGAATAGGGTCAAAGGTACCTCCTAAAATACCTATTTTTTCTGGCTTTTCTTTGTTTTCTTTCAAATATGCCATATTCCCACTCCTCATTTTTTCATTTCCTTAGTAAGAGCTATCTAGGTAGCACAATTTGAGGAGTTTCCCGGGAAGGTTTGTATAATACAAATTTATTCCCTATAACCTGTACTACCTCTGCATGAACTTTATCTGCTAATTCCTGTCCTACTTCCTTGGGATCTAATAAACTATTATTCAAAACACTGATTTTCACTAATTCTCTTGCTTCTAGTGCATCCCATACTTGTTTAGCTAAATTATCATTGAGTCCTTCTTTTCCTATTTGGAAAATGGCGGTTATTTTATTGGCCAATCCTCTTAAATAACTTCTCTGTTTACTCGTTAACATCATTACCCTCCTTATTAATGAAAGAATTCAAATTCAATATCTAATATGGCTACAATATCCCCATCTTGAATGCCCATTTTCTCTAATTCCTCAATAATTCCCATTTTCCTGAGCATTCTCTGGAAATATCTAATGGAATCTATATCTTCAAAATTTACAGAATGAATCAATCTTTCCATATCTGGTCCTTCTACCATGTATTGATTATTTTCTTTACGCACAGTAAAATTCTTTTCTCCTTGTTGGGCAACCAAAGAGTCCTCTATTTCTTCCTCCTCAAAAATAGAAGGCACTTCCCCTATTTCATCTAATAATTCTATCACCCGGTCTAGTAATTTATCAATATCCTTCTTGGTTGCTGCTGAAATCAAGTATACTTCAAATCCTTTTTCCTCTAATTGTCTCTTTATTCCCCAAGTCTCTTCTTGCTCTTCCTCTGGGATTAAATCTATTTTGTTTAAAGCCACAATCTGTCTTCTTTGAGCTAATTTTTCATTGTATTTTATGAGCTCTCCATTGATGGTGTCAAAATCTTCAATGGGATCACGCCCCTCTATACCCGAAGCATCTAATACGTGTATTAGTAGCTTTGTTCTTTCTACATGGCGTAAAAATTGATGACCTAATCCTGTACCTTGGTGGGCACCCTCTATAATTCCCGGTATATCTGCCATGACAAAACTATTGCCACCCTTCCATTGTACAACACCGAGATTGGGGGTCAAAGTAGTAAAATGGTAATCTGCAATTTTAGGTCTAGCTTTTGTCACAGCGGCTAAAAAGGTGGATTTCCCTACATTGGGAAAACCCAATAGTCCCACATCTGCCAAAAGTTTTAGTTCTAATACTACACTTCTTTCTTGACCAACTACCCCACCTTCAGCAAATCTAGGGGCTTGTCTAGTGGAGGTAGCAAAATGCTGATTCCCTCTTCCGCCTTTCCCTCCCTTAGCAATGACCTTTTCTTCTCCAGTCTCTACTAGATCTGCTATAATACGACCACTTTCTTTATCCTTTACCAAAGTACCAGGAGGCACTTTAATAATTAAATCCTTACCATCTTTACCACTCATTTTGCTATTTCCACCATTTTCACCATTTTGGGCCACATGTTTTCTTTTGTATCGAAAGTCCATGAGGGTACGAAGACCAGAATCTACTACAAAGATTACATCCCCGCCTCTACCACCGTCTCCTCCGGCAGGTCCTCCATCAGGTACATACTTTTCCCGTCTAAAGGCAACTGCTCCATGTCCACCATTTCCTGCCTTTAAATACACTTCTACTTTATCAATAAACATTTTATCACCTGTATTCTTCTTCCGACATTTTAATGATAGGGAATCATCATTCCTTATCTACTATAATTTTTACCTGATTTACTTCTTTTATTCTATATTACCCTACTTCATCTCGCATTGAACAATTGTTTTATGTAAAAGGTCAAATATCAATAAAAAGCCACTTCAGGTGATCTGAAGTGGCCTAAATATCTTACATAACGGCTTCTTTAGGATATACACTTACTTGTTTTTTGTCCTTGCCTTTTCTTTCAAACTTAACAACGCCATCAACAGTTGCAAATAGAGTATCGTCTTTACCTCTACCTACATTTTCACCAGGATGGATTTTTGTACCTCTTTGTCTTACAAGAATGTTACCGGATAAAACAAATTGTCCATCAGCTCTTTTTACACCAAGTCTTTTGGACTCACTATCTCTACCGTTTCTAGAACTACCTACCCCTTTTTTTGTGGCAAATAGTTGAAGGTTCATCTTAATCATGGTTTCACCTCCTAAATTTCTACTCTTTTTAATTGTACGTACTCTTTATATTCATTTACAATATTTTGAAATGCTAAATCCATTGTTTTTAATATAGCTTGGGACTGAATCATTTGCCTATCATTTATCTTTTTAGGGATTTTACAATGTACATAGCCTTCCTCTAGCTTGAAGTCTAGAGGTAAACCCACATACTCTGTAAGACCATTTAAAGTGGCAATTGTTAGTGCCGATACCGCAGCACATACAATATCCCAGCCGTATTCACCACTGCCTGCGTGACCCTCAATTAGAAATTTTTCTATTTGTAGGTCTCGATTTTCCCAAAGAGTTATGGAGATCATGGATCTTACGCCTCAATCTTTTCAATCATAACTTTTGTATAAGGTTGTCTGTGGCCTTGTTTTCTTCTGTAATCTTTTTTCGCTTTGTATTTGAATACAATGATTTTTTTCGCCTTTCCTTGCTCAACGACTTTGCCTACAACTTTAGCGCCTTCTACTACAGGAGCTCCTACTGTAAGTTTACCTTCGTTGGAAACAGCTAAAACTTCATTGAATTCAACTTGTTCTTCGGCTTGTCCTTCTACTTTTTCAACAAAGATAACGTCGCCTTCTTGAACTCGATATTGTTTTCCACCTGTTTTAATAACTGCGTACATCACTACACCTCCTCTAACCAGTCTCGCCAAATGCTAGGTACCTAATAAGGATTTAATAACCTGATCTGAGCGGCTACCTACATTCCAATATTTTAACAAAGGAACGGAAAATTGTCAATATATTGTTTTTTTCAATTGTTTCTAGGCTTCTAATATGCAAATATATTTTTTCACTTGTTCTACATATTTTTCTACTATATTCATCAACATATGAGAATTTCCATCTCTTATTATATCCTGTCTATGGAAATTCAATGGGTGTTGCATTTTTTTCTAATTCTATCATATAAATACCTTCTGCAATTTCAAATTCTCTTTTCTTTTGATAACCATTTTCTTTATATAAATGAATAGCAGGTAAGTTCTTCTTTCCCGTACATACCACTGCTCTGTCCACATTTCTCTCTAAATCTTCTATAAAATGAATAAGTTTATTTGCAATTCCTCTTCTAAAATATAGGGGATCCACCGCTACCCTGTGAATATCCAAAACATTTTCTACAATTTTATAAGAAACCATTCCCGCTAAAATATCCTGTATATAATAACCATAAAAGATTTCGCCACAGGCCTTTAAACTTTCCACCGTATCTTTCAAAGGAGGAATTTCATAAAATCCTATAAGCTCAGCTTCAACTTTATAGGCACTCTTTTGTAATTCTAGTATCTTCTTTGTCGTTTTATGGTCTTCTAAATCCAACCTTTCAATCATCTCCATAATCCTTTCCTTTGGGTAATATTCTATAAGTATAGTGCAATAAAAAAGGTTGATAAATTCCCATAATATTCTCCTTTACAATATGAATTCCATTGGGGTATATAAGATTCCATGAAAATCTTGTTGTACGTCCGAATCTTTAAATCCCATTGCATGATAAAAAGGGACTGCATAGGGGGAAGCATTTAACCTTATCTTTTCAACTTGTCTTTTTCTTAGTTCTATAATACTATGATGAAATAGCATTTTTCCAATACCTTTTCTATGATATTCTTTATCTACAAAAAAACATGATATTCTACCATTTATACTTATAGACACTACGCCAACAAGTTTTTCCTTCAAATTAGTTTAATCACTCAAGAATCCCTTTGTTTTAGCTCTTGAAGTGTCAATAAAGAAGTGAATCATTTTCTCCTTTTTGTCTCTAACTTTTTCTGCATTTCCTCGCATCTCTTCATCCATAACTCATCATATGCACTTTTATCAATGATTTTCTTTTCTAAATGAGAAATATTTATGATCCCCTCTTGAGAATACACCAATCCACACAAACTTGATACAATTCCCAATCAAGATCATCCTCATCCCAATATGCATGGATATATTCCATACTATATTAGACAGATTAGACAGCGGAAAATGAGCATTGTAATGATAGAATTTCTAGTAAAAAATTAAATTTATTGAATTGGTATACCTATTTTTTTATCCAATCTCCACTTTGGAGGCGTACCATCATCTCCCCAATATTCATCAAGAGTCTTAATTTTTCCATCTATCAACTCAAAAAATGAAGTTACATGAACAGAAATATCGCTTTCTTTTGACCAAATATGAGCAACTGTAATAATCTTATTTCCAATATATTCGATTCGTTGAACTTCACCATTCCAACTCTCTGGATAGTCACAATTAGCTCTTAAAAATTCTTCAACATTAAATTGCTCATTTGTGTTATGCCAACGAATACAGGCATCTTCAGAAAAATAGTTTTTTAATTTTTCTTCATTTTGTGTTGCAACGTAACTCCAATATTCAAATATAAATTCATTGATATCCATTGCCTTTCTACTTTTCATATAAGTTCCTCGCTTCCTGTTTTATTCAATTATAGATTAACATAATTACCCTAAAAATAGACACCTTAATTTTCAAAGTGTCTATTTTTTACATATGGAATCTTTCAATGAAAGTATCTACTATTCTTCATTTTTTAGGCTATTTCGTCATATGAAAGTTCATTCAAAAGTAGTAAATTAGTAGTTAAATTGTATTCCATTATTTTATTGTTAATTGATTATATTTTCTAGTTTTTCTAACGCTTCCTTTAACATAGATCTTGGGCAGGCTATATTTATTCTCATAAATCCTCTGCCTACTTCTCCAAACCAATACCCACTATCTAAAGCAAGACCTGCCTCATTGATAAACAAGTCATCAATACTCTCTTTGTCAAGTCCTAAGCCTCTACAATCCAACCACATTAGATAGGTTCCTTCAAGTTTAAAAGGCGTAATACCTTTTATATTTTTGCTGATATAATCATAGACAAATTCCATATTGCCCTTTAGAAAATCCAAAAGTTCATCCACCCATTTCGCTCCATTTTCATAGGCAACTTGGGTAACTTCTCTACTAAATACATTCGAACGATTTAAATCAAGCAATCCCAGTTCATTTCTATAGATATCCATTTTTTCTTGATCATATATTATACAGAATGCACTGTGCAATCCTGCTATATTAAAGGTTTTACTTGGTGCAGTACAAATAATTGAATTCATCTTAAATTCTTCTGAAATACTAGCAAAAGGGATATGCTTGTTAGGTTTATACACTAAGTCGTAGTGTATTTCATCTGCAATCACAAACACATTATTTTCTATGCATATTTTTCCTAGTTCTTCTAATTCTTCTCTAGTCCATACCCGACCTACAGGATTATGAGGGCTGCAAAGAATCAACATTTTACAAGCTGGATCCTTAGCCTTGTTCTTTAAATCTTCAAAATCCATAATATATTTCCCATTATCTAAGATTAGATTATTTTCTACTACAATCCTATTATTCCCTTCAATAACATTAAAAAAAGGATAGTATACGGGAGGTTGAATAATAATTTTATCTCCTTCATTGGTAAATTTTCTAACCATCATGTTTAGTAAAAATACTACACCTGGTGCATATTCTATATTTTCTCTTTTTGCCTTTAGGTTATGTCTATTATCTAGCCAATTGATTATGGCTTCATAATATTCTGGCATTCTTTTTGTATAACCAAAAACTCCGTGTTCTGCTCTTTTATTAATGCTTGATATAATAAAATCTGGAGACTTAATATCCATGTCAGCAACCCAAAAAGGTATCAATTCCTTTTTCCCAAATTTTAGATCCATTTCTTCATATTTTACTGAGCTAGTGCCTTTTCTATTTATGACTTCATTAAAGTTATGCATAGTATCTCCCTTCTATAAATTATCCTATATTATAGAACCATTAAGATTGTTCTTGTATAAACTCACTATTTTCAATCCACTCTTTTCCATCCACCGTTCTACTTACCATCATCCCTACAACAACATCACCTGTTGAATTTATCATTGTAGCAATAGCGTCTGTAAGAAGTCCTATGGTTACTATCACTGGAATAACCTCCGGATTAAACCCATAAAATCCTACTATAATTAAAGAGCCTAACATTCCACCACTAGGTATTCCACTCATAACAACTCCACTCATAACGGATATAAGGATAGCAGTAGTCCAGACTCCTATTCCTGTAAAATCTAATCCAAAAATCCCAAATAAAAATGCTATTTTCATTAGGGTTGTAAGGGCCGTTCCATCCATATGGATTGTAGCTCCTAAAGGTAGAATAATATTGCTGATATCTTCCTTAACTCCCATTCTTTTACTGGCAGCTAAGTTTGTTGGCAATGTCGCTATAGAACTTTGCGTTGCTAAGGATGTAACCACTGATGGAAAAATATTTTTATAAAACACCTTTATTCCTGTAATTCCCCCTGCAAAATATGCATATCCAGTAAATGCTATTAAGAAGTATACGATACAGATTGGATAGAACATTAAAACAGCTTTGCTATATGCACCTAAAAGTTCTGTTCCAAACTCTCCGACTAAGGCTGCAAAATATGCACCTAATCCTATAGGAGCATAAAGCATAATAAGATTAATCATTTTCATAAAGGCCTGGGACATAATATCTAGAAAATCGATAGCAACATTGCTTTCATTATCCTTACTTACAAATCTAATACAATATCCCAAAGTAATTGCAAATATGATCAGGGGTAATAATGCACCTTTAGATAAAATTTCATTAAAATCCCCCACGGTTAATGCCTCAACAATCTGATCTAGTACATTTAATTGTTCTGGTTTCTCATATTCACCAAAAGAAATATCTACTCCACTTGCTGGTGGTATAATTGTTACAATAGTTATAATGACTATTGATGCTATAATTCCTGTTATAATAAAAATTAAAATTGTATGTTTAAGAATTTTTCCCAGTCTTTTCATATTTGACATTTTTGCAACGGAACTTGCTAAGCTAAAAAATACCAAGGGTACAACTGCCGTAAACATCAAGTTTAAAAATATTTGCCCAAAGGGTTTTAAAACAACTGCTTTTTCTTTGAATATTAGACCAACAATACTTCCTGTTACAATCCCAGCAATCAAAAATATTAGTAGCTTATAGTTTTGAAAAACGCTTCTTTTCTTGCCTTGCTCAGTTGACATAGATTCCCCTCCTATTTGTTCATAATACTCCCCATATTTTCAATAATAAAATTTATTAAATTGATAAGTCCTCCTTTCTATACAACTTAGTAAAAGCAATAAGTGTGCCAAAACATAAAATTCAAAATAAACTACTGTACTTATTTACTCTCAAAGATAAAAAGGACGATTTTTCAATATATTCCACTTTATACAACTTAAATATTACTTGTTTCCAAAGTCAATAATCTATATATTAATACTTAGAAACTTCCATTCCTTAAAAAAACAGGGTTATCTGGTTTATAAACAAACCTATATACCCTGTTTCCTATGCCATTCTAAAAGTTCTATACCTTTTTTACTTATTGTACTTCCTCCTCTGCCCACAGATACATCCACTAATTGTAATTCAGAAAGTCTTTTTAAAATACTTTTTACATCATATTCTGATAAGTGATAATTGTTTTTATAAGCTCTTTCACTAATAGACTTTCTACCAAGTTTTACTCTTTCCAAAAATGCCTCATATAAAATCTTTAGTATAACCATATATCTTTCGTCATCAAAACCTATATTCTTTATAGCTTTCTCTGAACTGTCTCTCTCCATTTGCTTTATGTTATTTTTTATATGGTGAGGTAGATCTTTTATTTTTATTATAGGTTCTCCAAGATTATCAAGATATTCAATACAATTTATTAACTCTCTTATATTCCCATCCCAATTATAACTTTTCAAAAATTCCATAGTCCTTTTATCAATAGAAAAGTTCAATTTTTTCTTTTTGATAAAATAATTAAACAATAAATCTATATCTTCTTTCCTCTCTCTAAGAGGAGGAATATTTATTGGTAATACATTAAGTCTATAATAGAGATCCTTTCTAAATAGCCCTTTTTTTACTTGCTGGGCCAAATCCAAATTACTAGCCGCAATGATGCGTAAATTCACTTTTATAACCTCACTGCCCCCTACTCTCATTATTTCCCTTTCTTGGATTACCCTTAAAAGTTTGGCTTGCAATTCTATAGGCATCTCACCTATTTCATCTAGAAATAATGTGCCGTTATTAGCCATTTCAAAAATCCCTTTTTTCCCTGTTTTTACTGCTCCAGTAAAAGCCCCCGCATCATAACCAAAGAGCTCACTTTCTAATAGAGAAGGATTAAAGGCTGCACAATTAATAGCAACAAAGTGTTTGTTTTTATTTTTAGATAGATTATGAATAGCTTGGGCCACAAGTTCTTTCCCTGTCCCACTTTCTCCAGTTATCAAAACTGAAGACTCCGCCTTTGCCATCTTTTTTATTAATTCTCTAACTTCTTTGGTTTCCTTGCTCTCTCCAATTATATGATTAATGCTATATTTAGCAATATGTCCTTTATTCATCAATTGAAGTCTTAATTTATTTTGTGTATCTTCTTTAGATTGAAAATCCTCAATAATTGCATAGGCTCCATTAAACTTCTTATTCTTCCCCTCTATCTCATGGATAGAAAGAGTAATGTACTCATCGTTTATTTTAATTAAATTATTCTTTATCTTACTATTATAAAAATCTACTTCTGGCAAAATATCTTTAGCGTTCTTTCCAATCATATCTGATTGGTTGATATTCACTATTTTCTCTGCACTTCCGTTGCAAGATTGAATTATATAATCTTTGTTAACATATATAACCCCTTTATCCATAAGGCTTAACAATGTATCAAATTGATATGTCAAAATATTAGATTTACTCAAAAGATATTCTATGCCTATATTGTAAGAAACGATAGTATCAAAGTAATCTGTTACACTTTTATTCGTGAGACAATCCTCTAAACCAAGACTAACAAGCAATTCTATTATTGTACTTTCATCAATGAATCTATGCCCTAAATTATATACTCTCTTAATCTCTTTAGGAACATAACGCATTTCCCCCGTAGTAATAGCTACCTCCAAATCTGGAACTTTTTCCATGTTTGGATAAACCGGTACAAATTCAAAATTATCAAAACCTAATTGATATAACAATCCAATAGTTTCTATAGACATTTCAAGACTCAAGTTAACTAGCATTGCATTTTGGATTCCCTTTAAGGACTTCAAGGTATCATATCCTTTTTTAGAAAGAGTCAGCTTTGCAATAACAATATTAAAGTTCTTATTAATATATTTTTTCAATATCTCATATTGAGAATAAGTACTTATCAAAATAACATCTATTTCTTTTATAAGTTTTATGTTCTTACCATCATCAAGATCATTATTTTCAAAGGAAAAAGGTAAAATCTCAACCTTATCACCCAAAACATTGGATAATTGTTTTTTATATGCATGTCCTACATCAGCACTTAAAGTAACTATACCTAACCGTTTTTTCATCAATATCACCTTGATTAAAAAGTATTTGCTATATAATACTATATCTTTGTTCCCTATATCTAACAAGACTTTTATTTACTCTAAATCATGTTATTTCTATTTTACGTAATTTCGTTATTGTATAATTTAGAAAAATGTAGACCAAAACTATTTTACAGAATATCTCATTACATAAAATTCACCAAAGCCAATATATGTTTCTTGCTGTGTTGTTTCAATAATTTCAAATCCTTGAGATTTATAACAATTTACAGCCCTTTCATTCCATATTCTCACCTCTAATACAATAGGTTTATTAGGAAATCTTTTCTCACTTTCAATAAGAGCCATCCTGGTTATTATTTTCCCTATGCCTTTATCTCAATAATTAGGTTTGATGCCAATTCCAAAGAATACTTTTTCTCCTTTATCTAATAAGTTTACAAATCCCACTAATTCTTTATTCTCATTTATACAACTTATATATCTTTCTCTTTTTATATTATCACATAAAGAATAATTTTCTGGATCATCTTATTCCAACTAGAAAGATTATAAATTGAATATTCTCCAGTGTATCTCCAATCTGAAATCTCCTTAGCTTGTTCTTCGTAAGCGTCCAATAATCTCATGGATTTAAAATCAATAAAAGGCATGAGACAATAGACTTCAAAAGAGTACTTTTATAGTTCACCGAGTACTCGGTGAACTATAAAAGCTTGAAAGGAGAGATCTCA
>NZ_JANKAS010000022.1 GCF_024622505.1 Irregularibacter muris | reverse complement strand
TAAAGAGAAACTTGGATGGCTAAGTCCAGTGCAATACAGACTTAGTCTTCAGGCTGCATAAAAATAGCGAGGCAGCCGAAACTGTCTCGCTAATAAAGTCTAACTTTAAGGGGTCACCTCATTTTAAAAAGTGATGTTTTTTTATTAGGATAATTGCTTTCCCGGGATAATCCTTTAAAAAGATTGCTAAATAAGAATTTTTTAGAAAATCTGTGAGAATATAAAGAAGAGAATGCTCAGACAACTCCATCAATGGATTTACAGAAGAATGAAAAAGGAAAAAATAATGCGTAAGAATGGGGATGGAGGAGAAAATTTCTCCCTATACACTTTGTAGAAACCTTAGAACCTTATTTTGTAATATATCTACATAGACAATTAAAGAGAAATGTAGCATCATAGTATATGTGATTTATTTACAGGAGGTAGGCATATTTCGATATAACCCTTATAAATTATTACTGACTGGAGATGGTATTTGTGTTTTTATTAGAAATTGCACTTATCTTGTTTTTCGCAAAAGTTGGGGGTTTTATATCCAAAAAACTAAAGCAACCTGCAGTATTGGGAGAAATCATTGTAGGGATATTTATAGGGCCAGCTGTTTTTGGATTCATACATCCCAATGATACCATATTGCATATGTCTGATATAGGCGTTATCCTTCTTATGTTTATGGCTGGATTGGAAACTGATTTAGAGGAGATGAAAAAATCAGGGAAAGCAGCTACGATGGTTGCTATAGGTGGAGTGATTGTTCCCATTGTCCTTGCGGTAATAGTGACTCATTTCTTTGACATAGGCCTAATGGAAGGGATCTTTATCGGTGTAATTTCTTGTGCTACCAGTGTAAGTATTTCAGTACAAACCCTTAAAGAAATGGGGCATCTTAATACAAAACAAGGCATTACCATATTAAGTGCCGCTATTATAGATGATATTTTAGGAATTATCCTATTAACTCTTGTTATTGCAGCCATCAAACCTGCAGCAGGAGGAAATATATTCTTAGTTATTGGTAAAATCGTATTATTCTTTATTATTGTCATGGCGATTGCATTTGCCTTCTTGAAGTTTATTGGCAAGCATTCCAACATCCTTGCAACAGGAGATAGAATTATTACCTTTTCACTCATCTTCTGCCTGGCATTAGCCTTTGTGGCTGAGGAACTTGGTGTGGCAGCTGTTACAGGAGCGTATTTTGCTGGAGTGATTCTTTCGCAAACCCCTTATCAGGATAAGATATCCTACCAGATTCAAAATATTGCCTATAGTATTTTTACGCCGATATTCTTTGTAAGCATAGGCTTTCAAGTACAATTTGCTGGAATGTCCCATGTTTTACTCTTTGGCCTAGCTACAGTTGTTGCGGCTGTTATAGGAAAACTAATCGGTTGTGGATTTACAGCTCATATGAATGGATTTAGCTTCCAAGAAGCCTTACAAATCGGTATTGGAATGATTCCAAGGGCGGAGGTAGCATTGATTGTAACCAATCTAGGATTAAGTCTAGGAGTAATTAACCAAGATATCTTTACCACAGTAATCCTAATGGTAGTAGTTACTACCCTAATTACACCTCCATTACTCAAGGCTTCCTTCCCACAAAAAAAAAGTCTAGTATTAGGTGAAAACCTAGGTTAATTCTTACTAAATTAGAGAGAAATAGCATAGTAATATATAGAGCTTTATACAAAAGATGTCCTATGGGCATCTTTTTTCTTTTGATTCTGTATGTTTAGGGGATGAGCAAATGGAAAAACTATTAATGATTACGATCATTGGATTTTTGGCAGGGATGGTGGGGACTGGTATAGGAGGACTTTCAGCCTATTTGTTTATCCATCCATCCAAGAGAGCTTTTAGCGTCATATTGGGATTGGCAGGAGGATTGATGATATCCATCGTCTGTTTTGACCTATTGCCCCAAGCTTTTGAAATGGTGGGCGTCCCCCTAGGGGTTTTTGGAATAATCTGTGGAGTAGCCATAATCACCATTATTGATGAAATTATGGACTTATTGGAAAAGGGAAAAAAGAAGCAAAGGGATGGATTTATAAAAGCAGGGGTACTTATAGGCATCGGTATAGCAGCCCATAACTTTCCAGAAGGGCTGGCCATAGGGGCAGGATTTATGGCTACTCCTCAGTTGGGTTTGGGATTAGCTCTAGTGATTACCCTTCATAATATACCAGAGGGTATAGCCATGGCTACCCCTATGTCTATTGGGGGAGTGAAGAAAATACGGATACTTTTTTATACCCTGTTGGCCGGTATCCCCATGGGCGTAGGCGCATTTTTAGGAGCTCTTTTAGGAGAAATTTCTCCTGCCTTTATTGGATGGTGCCTAGGACTTGCAGGAGGAGCTATGCTTTTTATCACCTGTCAGGAAATCATTCCAAGGTCTAGGGAAATATGGAAAGGACGGATTTCGGGATTTGGAATTATTTTGGGCATAATCGGTGGTATCCTCCTTTCATCATTGATATAATAAAAATAATATGGGGAAAAGGGAGTGTGATCAGAGGAATAGAAAATACCCGTTCCTTGATTGCATTGTTGAATAACACCGACAATTCATTCCAATATTAAATCCTAAAGCCTGGAAACTCCCTAGGGTCAAACATCCAGGCTTTTAGACGGCTTTAATATTTCCATTCATTGGGTGTTATAATCAACATTTGCAAAGACGTCACTAAGTAATTTCTATTCCTCCGTATGAGATTCTCTGTCGGAATAAAATAGTTAGAAAATGTTGATTTTATGTAGAGATTGAAGGAGTGAAACAAATGATAAATACCTTAGTGTTAACCATAGAAGGTAACCAACAGGATCAGGACAAAATACAACAAGCAGCCCAGGTGTTAAAAGAGGGGGGAACAGTGGCTTTCCCTACAGAAACAGTATATGGATTAGGAGCCAATGGATTAGATCCAAAGGCTGTAAAAAAAATATATGAGGCTAAGGGGAGGCCTTCAGATAATCCCTTGATATTACATATTGCAGATAAAGAAGAAATAAAGCCCTTGGTGGCATCTATTCCGCCGGTGGCAGAAAAACTAATAGAAGCCTTTTGGCCTGGTCCTCTGACCATTATCTTTGAGAAATCTTCCATCATACCAAAGGAAGTAACCGGAGGATTAAATACAGTAGCCCTTCGTATGCCCTCTCATCCCATTGCCCATTGGTTGATCAAGGAAACCCGACTGCCCATAGCAGCGCCCAGTGCCAATCTATCGGGGAAACCCAGTCCTACAAAAGCCGAGCATGTGATTCAGGACTTAACCGGGAGGGTAGATATTATCATCGAAGGAGATCCATCCCAGATTGGTTTAGAATCCACTGTAGTGGATATAACCACACCCATTCCCACCATATTAAGACCGGGGGGAATAACCTATGAAGACTTACAAAATCTACTGGGGGAAGTAAATATAGACCCAGGAATTTTAGATGACCTAGGGCAACAATATCAACCAAAATCCCCAGGGATGAAATATACCCACTATGCACCCGCGGCCCCTATGACTATGATAGAAGGGCCTACAAAGGCGGTAGTGGAAAAAATCAATGCCCTGACTAAAGAATACCAATTGCAGGGGAAAAAGGTAGGGATTCTTGCTACCGTGGAAACAAAGGATGACTATAGGGGAGACATCGTCCTATCCTTGGGACAAAGGGACAAGCCCCAGAGTATAGCCTCCAATCTATTTGACCTTTTACGACAATTTGATAAAGAGAAAGTGGATGTGATATTGGCAGAAAGCATTAGCAGTCAAGGAATAGGCTTTGCCATTATCAATCGTATGACGAAAGCAGCAGGCCATCGAATAATCCATGTGGCAAAATAAAGGATAAAGGAGAAATAAAAATGATGAAAATATTATTTGTTTGTACGGGGAATACCTGTCGCAGTAGTATGGCGGAGGGGATATTTAAAAAACTTACAGGGAATAGGGGAAATGACATTGAAGATATGGAGATCATTTCAGCGGGTACCTTAGTGCTGCAGCAGGAGCCAGCCAACCCCAAAGCCATAAAAGTAATGGAGGACATGGATATTGACATCACCCCTCATACATCCCAGGCTTTAACCTTCCAACTAGCCCAAGAGGCCGACCTTATCCTTACCATGACCCAAAGACATAAGGATCAAATTCTTCAAATGGAACCCTATTTACAGGGCAAAGTATTTACCCTTCTGGAATATGCTCAGGGAGAGGAAAAGGGTGATTTAGCCCTAGACATTCCAGACCCCTTTGGACTATCCATAGAGGAGTATAGAAAAACAGCAGAAGAAATACAAGGGGCGCTGGAGAAGATCTTGAGAAAGTTACTAGAGAATAGAAAATAGAAGAGGGAATTTTATTTCCATTTCAAATTGCTTATACGTAGTTATATATAGTAGAATAGATAAGGAATAAAATAATAGCTAGACCGAAAGGATAAAAATATTTGGAGGTGCATGATGATGAAAATTGCAATCGGTAGTGACCATGGCGGGTTTCAGCTAAAGGAACGTATAAAAGAACACCTACAAAGTAAAGAATATGAAGTGGAAGACTTCGGGACCCATTCTACCCAATCGGTAGACTATACAGATTTTGCAGAAAAGGTAACAGAAGCTATTATTCAGGGACAGTGCGAAAAAGGAATTTTAATCTGTGGTACAGGGCTAGGTATCTCGATTGCTGCCAATAAAGTACCAGGCATTCGAGCGGCATTGGTGGGAGACTGTTTCTCCGCAAAAATGTCTAGATTACATAACAATGCCAATATCCTAGCCTTAGGAGGAAGAGTGACAGGACCAGATTTGGCAGTGGAAATTGTAAACATATGGTTGGATACTCCCTTTGAAGGGGGACGTCATGAAAGACGAGTTAATAAAATGACGGATATTGAGAGAAAGTATAGTAAGTAAGGGATTTTATTAATCAAAATCCAACGCACTCAACAGTGCCAATTTGATGAGCCAAACAAAAACAAGGGAGGTAGACAAATGGGAAAAGTAATGATTTTTGATCATCCATTAATACAACATAAAATGAGCATTATTCGGGATATTAACACAGGGGCTAAGGAATTTAGAGAATTGGTTAATGAAATTTCTACATTAATGGCCTATGAAGTTACAAGGGATTTGCCTCTAGAAGATGCAGAAGTAGAAACTCCAGTAGGTAAGGCGAAGACCAAGGTGATAGGAGGGAAAAAGCTAGGTATTGTTCCTATACTCAGAGCAGGATTGGGAATGGTGGATGGCATGCTTAACCTCATTCCCGCAGCTAAGGTTGGTCATATAGGACTGTATCGAGATCCAGAAACCCTAAAACCCGTAGAATATTATTGCAAACTCCCTAGTGATATCGAAGAAAGAGATCTAATCCTATTAGACCCTATGCTAGCCACAGGTGGTTCAGCAGTTGCAGGGATTCAATTTTTAAAGGATAGAGGAGCAAAAAACATTAAATTCATGTGCCTTTTAGCCTCCCGAGTGGGAATAGATCTCATCAATAAAGACCACCCCGACGTGGACATCTATGCAGCTGTTGTAGATGAAAAGCTAAATGATCACGGCTATATTGTTCCCGGACTAGGGGATGCTGGGGATAGACTATTTGGAACCAAATAATAAAATGATTAAGGTCGGACTTTTAAAAGTCTGACCTTAATTTAAATTGATTATCGAGTAGAGGATAAAGAAGAGGTTTTGTCATCCTCTAGAATGACCAATACTTAGATAAAGGGGGAATCACTCATGAGAAAAGATTGGGATACCTATTTTATGGACATTGCCTATCAAGTAAAAGAAAGAAGTACCTGTCCCAGACTCCATGTAGGGGCAGTGGTGGTAAAAGATAAAAGAATAAAAGGAACAGGATACAATGGTAGCCCCTCTGGTTTGCCCCATTGTGAGGACGAAGGATGCTACCTTATGGATGGCCATTGCAAAAGAACCATACACGCCGAGGTCAATTGCCTATTAGAAACCTCGCCAGAGGAAAGACAGGGAGCTACCCTCTATGTCACCCATCAACCCTGTCCTGATTGCCAAAAATTAATTATTACCTCCGGCATTACGAGAGTAGTCTTTGCAGAAAAATACCCACCTAAAATAGATTGGCTAGCACTAACTCCTCATATTGAAGTAGTGTATTTACAAAATTATATAGCCAGTGAATGAAAAAGAAATAAAGGCAAAAGATAGAAAATAAGGACAAATAAAGAAAAATTTTAGTTATATTTTTAACATAAAATCACCGAAAAGTTCATAAGAATTTCTAGAAAGCTGTACAAATAATCCCCGAAAAATTTTTGAAATATTCACGAATTGTCTAACTTTTATAGCTCTATCGTAAGAATTTTAAAGATGAAACCGTTAGAAATAAGAATAAAGAGAAAAAATCTTATAGAAGGAACAAATTTTCTTTATCTTTTCATTAAAAGAAAAAAATAAATATTTTTAAGAATTCAAGAAGGGATTTACAGGTAATTTGTAGAAGTAGTAATATTATCCCTTCTATAGGGATTATTATTTATTTAACAACAATTTATTTCAAAGAGGTGATAAGTTGCCCCCAAAAGATGGATCGCCCTTAAGCAATCTTGTTTTGTTAAGTCAATTGGGCATATCTATGATTTTGCCAATAATTGGAGGGGTTCTTTTAGGTAACTATTTAGATAAAAAATTCTCAGGAAATAATCTTTTCCTTATTATATTTGTCACTTTGGGTGCATTGTCAGCCCTTCGTAATCTTTATGTTATAGGAACAAGATTGGGACGAAAGGATGGAGAACAAAAAGATGATAAAAAAGGATAGACCCTTAGATATAAAATATATTCTCAAGGGAGTAGCCATTGGTTTTGTCATCCTAGTTATTGGATCACTTTTTCATTCAGATCCTATTCCCCTCATTGTAGGCATAGTATTTGGATTGATTCTATCCCTTCTGAATTTTAGACTATTGTATATTACCTTAAATAAAGCAGTACAACTACCTCCAGGAAAGGCACAGGTTTATGCTTCCAGTAGATATATGATTAGATACCTTATTACTGGAATAGTTTTATTTGTATCCATACAAGCTCCCTATATTAATGTCTTAGGGACTATAATGGGATTATTACTATTAAAAACCATGATTATGATAAGTAATATCCTGAATAGTGGAAATCTATTAAAAGAAGTTTTGAGCAAAAGTAAGCATTAAAATCTCAAAGGAAAGGTGGGATGAAAATGGAATACGCACCAAAGGTTATGTTCTACATTTTTGGTCTACCAATTACAGAAACCATCACAACCACTTGGCTGATTATGCTGGTGATTATCCTTCTAGCATGGTTGGGAGGAAGAAATCTAGAGAAGATTCCTGGAACATTCCAAAACATCATGGAGATTCTTGTAGATGCCATCAATGGTTTAACAAAATCCACCATGGGCGAGGATAAGATGAAGTTTGCTCCCTATATGGGAACCTTGGCATTATATCTAGCCTTTGCCAATCTAAGTGGCTTACTAGCCCTTAGACCGCCAACAGCGGATTTAAACACAACTTTGGCCTTAGCGCTGATGACCTTCTTTGCAACCCAGTATTATGGTTTGCGTTCAAAGGGAGTAGGTTATTTAAAGGGATTTATAGAACCCTTTCCCCTATTGCTTCCTTTAAATATTATTGGAGAAATTGCCAATCCCATATCTCTATCCTTCCGTCTTTTCGGAAATATAGTAGGAGGAGTTATCATTATGGGGTTACTTTACTCGGTACTACCAATTGTAGTCCCTGTGCTTCCCCATATATACTTTGACGTATTTTCTGGGTTATTGCAAACCTTTATATTTCTGATGTTATCCATGGTATTCATTTCTGGAGCAATGGATTAGGAGATGGGGATGAAGAGGTACAAGGTAAAAGCATAAAATTTTTACCGATTATTGATTAGAAAAAATCGTGCAGAGAAGGAGGAATATTTCATGTTTGAAGGAATCACAGGAAAAGAGCTAATTCTTGCTTGTTCAGCAATAGGAGCAGGACTTGCTATGATCGCAGGTATAGGACCTGGTATAGGACAAGGATATGCAGCAGGTAAAGGAGCAGAGGGCGTGGGAAGAAGACCAGAAGCCCAGGGGGATATTGTAAGAACAATGCTTCTAGGTGCAGCCGTAGCCGAGACTACAGGGATCTATGGTCTAATCATTGCTTTGATTTTATTATTTGCCAATCCATTAATTAGATTAATTGGATAATAGAGTCATCCAGATGTTGTAGAGAAGAATCTTAAACCGTAGATTCTTCACTATATGTAGAATAACAAAATCTGATGCAAAAGAATGAGAGAAAAATGTACTTATTTTGAAACAGACATATTAAAGGAGGAATATCGAATGATTACAGGAAAAGAATTAATACTTGCATGTTCAGCAATAGGAGCAGGACTTGCTATGATCGCAGGTATAGGACCTGGTATAGGACAAGGATATGCAGCAGGTAAAGGGGCAGAAGGCGTAGGAAGACAACCAGAAGCCCAGGGGGATATTGTAAGAACAATGCTTCTAGGTGCAGCTGTAGCCGAGACTACAGGGATCTATGGTCTAATCATTGCTTTGATTTTATTATTTGCCAATCCATTAATTAGATTAATTGGATAACATGATCTCTACCCCTGTTATTCCATGACAGAATTTCGTATAGGAAAGGAGGCATAGCTAGATGGGAGGAGAAGTAGGTTTAGTAAGCATCCAATGGTGGTCAATAATCATGCAAATTGTCAATACGCTTATATTATTTGCAGCGGTATCTTACTTTTTATTTAAACCTGTGTCAAAGATGCTACAAGATAGAAAGAATAAGATTGCTGGTGATTTAGAAGATGCTGAAAAAACAAAAATAGAAGCAGAGGAACTAAAAGTAGCTTACCAACAAAAGATAGATGTGGCCAAAGGTGAGGCTGGACAAATTATAGCAGAGGCTACCCGTAGGGGAGATGTACGCAGAGCAGAAATTGTACAAGAGGCTGAGCAAGAGGCCAAGAGAATTTTAGAAAGAGCCAATCTAGAAGTTCAAAGAGAAAAGGCAAAGGCTATGGATCAGCTCAAGGATGACATGATTGAAATCGCATTAGCTGCTGCTGCAAGCATCATTCAGAAAAACTTAGATAGTCAAGAACATGAAAAATTAGTACAACAATATATCGAAGAGATGGGGGATATCCATGTCTAATTTAGTGGCTACTCGATATGCCTCAGCTCTTTTAGAAATCGGAAAAGAAAATAATGTATTGGATTTGTTTCACGAGCAATTGGGGGAAGTGGTCAATCAAATCAAGGGAGAAGAAAAATTTTATGGATTATTAAACTCTCCTAAGATTATCCGCAGTGAAAAAAAACAGATTCTAAAAGAAGTCTTTGGAAAAGCTGTTGAACCTTATCTTTTAAACTTTCTCTATATTCTTATAGACAAAGGGCGACAGGGACAGCTTGAAGATATATTTTTAAGTTTTCAAGATTTAGTATATAAAGAAAAGGACATATTACCAGCTAAGGTAATTAGTGCTATAGTGCTAAGTGATGCACAATTATCTGCTCTAAAGGATAAACTTCAAAAGCAATTTGATAAAGAAATCATACTGGAAAATAAAATAGATCCTTCAATTATGGGGGGGCTTATTATTTACGCAGGGGATAAAATTATCGATGGAAGTGTGAAAAACAAATTATCAAAGCTAAAAAATAGTCTGAAAGATATTAGACTGCAAGAGATAGGGGTGAACTAGGTGAATCTCAGACCAGAGGAAATCAGTGCAGTAATTAAAAAACAAATTGAAAGATATGAAGATAAACTGGATATGGTGGATGTGGGAACAGTCATCCAGGTTGGAGATGGTATTGCCCGTATCCATGGTTTGGAAAAATGTATGGCTGGTGAATTGTTGGAGTTTCCCAATGAGGTATATGGAATGGCCCTAAACCTAGAGGAGGACAACGTCGGTTGTGTTCTTTTAGGGGATGACGCAAACATTGTAGAGGGAGATCCTGTAAAAACAACCGGAAGAATAGTAGAAGTACCTGTGGGGGATGCCATGGTAGGAAGAGTAGTTAATGCCTTAGGTCAACCCATAGATGGAAAAGGACCTATCATTACTGAAAACTTTAGGCCAGTAGAAGTCAGAGCTCCTGGGGTTATCGAAAGACAATCGGTAGATCAGCCTTTACAAACAGGATATAAAGCTATTGACTCTCTTATTCCTATTGGTAGGGGACAAAGGGAGTTAATCATCGGAGATAGACAAACGGGGAAAACGGCTTTAGCCATAGATACCATCATCAACCAAAAAGGTGAAGATGTCATCTGTATCTATGTGGCTATTGGACAAAAAGCTTCCACTGTAGCTCAGATTGTAAATAATCTAGAAGAATTTGGAGCCATGGATTATAGTATTGTGGTATCAGCTACAGCTAGTGAACTAGCTCCTCTACAATATATTGCTCCCTATGCAGGATGTTCCATCGGGGAAGAATTTATGCACCAAGGCAAGGATGTTCTCATCATCTTTGATGATTTATCCAAGCACGCTACAGCTTATCGTGCCATGTCCTTGCTTTTGAAACGTCCACCAGGACGGGAAGCCTATCCTGGAGATGTATTTTACTTACACTCCCGATTATTAGAAAGAGCAGCAAAATTAAAATCTGGAGGTTCCATGACAGCCTTACCCATCATAGAAACCCAAGCAGGGGATATTTCAGCTTATATTCCTACCAATGTTATTTCTATTACTGATGGACAGATATTCTTGGAATCTGAATTATTCCACTCCGGTATTAGACCTGCCGTGAACCCAGGGATTTCTGTATCCAGGGTAGGAGGAGCAGCCCAGATAAAATCCATGAAAAAAATCGCAGGACCTCTTCGTCTTGAGTATGCTCAATACAGAGAATTGGCATCCTTTGCCCAATTTGGTTCTGACTTAGATAAAGAAACCCAAGCCCGACTAGCCAAAGGAGAAAGAATTGTAGAAGTACTAAAACAAGACCAGTATTCTCCTATGAAAGTAGAACATCAGGTCATGATCATTTATGCTGTAACCAACGACTTTGCTAAAGACGTAGCTGTAGACAGGATCAGAGACTTTGAAAGAGAATTATTATCCTTTATGGATAACCAATATCCCCAAGTAGGTCAAGAAATCAAAGATACTGGGGCAATGTCTGACGAAACCGTAGAGACCTTTAAAAACGCAATAGTAGAATTTAAGAAAACTTTTGCGTAGGAGGAAAGCCAGGGAAAGGGGAAAAGATCCCTTAGCCCCGCTTTAAGGAGGTGAGAACTATGGCCCAAAATATGAGGGACATAAAAAGAAGAATCCGCAGTATCAATAGTACCAAACAGATCACCAAAGCTATGGAACTAGTAGCCGCTTCCAAGTTAAGACGTGCCCGAGAAAAGGCGGAACTAGGTCGGCCCTACTTTGAAAAAATGATTGATACCATTCAAGAGATTGTAAAGGGTAGCCCAGGGATGAGAAATCCATATATGGAAGCAAGGGATGTAAAAAATAGAGCCTTTATCATCATCACAGGCGACCGCGGTCTTGCGGGAGGATACAATAGTAATGTCATTAAACTAGGAGTAGAAACCATTGGCAACAAAGACAATGCCTCCATTCTAGCCATAGGGAGTACAGGAAGAGACTACTTCAAAAGAAGAGACTATAACATCATGGGGGAATACCTGGGTATTTCAGAAAGCCCTAGTTTTTCTGATGCCAAGGAAATAGGGAGAACAGTGATGAACTTATTTAAAGATGGGGTGATCGATGAGGCCTACCTTATTTATACCAAATTTGTTTCCACCATTTCCCAACAACCCCAAAGTCTAAAACTTTTACCCCTATCCCCAGAAAACTTTCAAGGGGAGCAAGAGGAAAAACAAGAAGGCGCAAAAATGTTTATGGATTATGAACCTTCAGCAGAGGGAGTGCTCGCTAGACTCATACCTAACTATGTACAAAACACCCTCTACGGAGCCATGCTAGAAAGCTCCGCCAGTGAACTGGGTGCCCGAAGAATGGCCATGGAATCCGCAACAGAAAACGCCAACGAAATGATAGATGATTTAACCCTTTCATACAACCGAGCAAGACAAGGCGCCATCACCCAAGAGATCTCAGAGATTGTAGGAGGCGCCGAAGCCTTGAAATAGATAACAATGATATAAACATACAGATTGGAGGTTTTTAAATGGCCCAGCAAAATATTGGTAAGATTGTAGCAATCATCGGACCAGTAGTAGACATCAAGTTTACACCGGAAAATCTTCCCAAATTAAATAACGCCATTCACATCACGACTGAAGGCCAACAAATCGTAGTAGAAGTTTCTCAGCATCTTGGGGATGACATCGTACGTTGTATTGCCATGTCCTCTACCGATGGCCTAATCAGGGGAATGGATGCAGTAGATACAGGAGAACCTATTGCCGTTCCCGTTGGTCCAGCAACCTTAGGAAGAATGTTTAACGTATTGGGAGAGCCCATTGATGATAAACCTGTAGACCAGGACATTATCAAAAGTCCTATCCATAGAGCAGCACCTAGCTTTGAAGAACAACAAACAGAACCAGAAATGTTTGAAACAGGAATAAAAGTAGTAGACCTCATTGCTCCCTATGCTAAGGGAGGGAAAATCGGATTGTTTGGTGGTGCTGGAGTGGGTAAAACCGTACTCATCCAGGAACTCATCAACAACATCGCCAAAGAACATGGTGGCCTTTCAGTATTTGCAGGAGTTGGAGAGAGAACTCGGGAAGGGAATGACCTCTACTATGAGATGAAAGACTCAGGAGTTCTCGATAAAACAGCTCTTTGCTTTGGACAAATGAACGAGCCTCCAGGAGCTAGAATGCGTATAGGACTTACTGGCTTGACTATGGCAGAATACTTTAGAGATCAACAAGGGCAAGATGTATTATTATTTATTGACAATATCTTTAGATTTACTCAGGCGGGATCAGAGGTATCCGCACTTTTAGGACGTATGCCTAGTGCCGTTGGCTATCAGCCAACCTTAGCTACCGAGATGGGTGCCCTACAGGAGAGAATCACCTCCACTAAAAAAGGATCCATCACCTCAGTACAGGCAGTATATGTACCTGCCGATGACTTAACTGACCCTGCACCAGCGACAACCTTTGCCCACTTGGATGCCACCACAGTGCTATCCCGTGCCATCGTAGAAAAGGGTATTTACCCAGCAGTGGATCCTCTAGATTCTACTTCCAGAATTCTAGATCCCAAGGTAGTCGGGGAAGAACACTACAATGTAGCCAGACGAGTGCAAGAGGTATTGCAGCGTTATAAAGAATTGCAAGACATCATTGCTATCCTAGGTATGGATGAATTATCCGATGATGATAAACTTATTGTATCCAGGGCTAGAAAGATAGAGCGTTTCCTATCTCAACCTTTCCATGTTGCAGAGAACTTTACCGGAATATCCGGAGTTTATGTACCGGTAAAGGAAACCATTCGAGGATTTAAAGAGATATTAGAAGGACTTCATGATGATATTTCAGAATCTGCCTTCCTTATGGCAGGGACAATAGATGATGTTGTGGAAAGAGCTAAGAAGACGAAAAGGGAAGACTAGGTGGTGAAAATATGTCAACCTATGGTTTAGAGATTATTACCCCGGAGAGGGTATTCTTTGAGGGAGAAGTAGAAAAGATGGTCATTAGGGGACAAGAGGGAGAATTTGCTGTACTGGCAAACCATACTCCCCTAGTCACCGGCCTGGCTACTGGGATTTTGAGAATATTTACCTCTGAAAAGCAGTGGAAAGAAGCCAGCTTATCTGGAGGCTTTATCAAAGTCACCCCTACCCAAGTAACCGTATTAACTGATGCAGCTGAGTGGCCAGAGGAAATAGACGTAGACAGAGCCAAAGAAGCTTTAGAAAGAGCTGAAAAGTATGCCAAAGAAAAAGACAAATATGACTACGCCCGGGCCCAAGCAGCCATAAAAAGAGCATTGATTAGAATACAAGTAGCAGAGAAACACGGTCAACATAGATAAAAAAACAACCCTTTAAAGGGTTGTTTTTTTATCTATCTTCTATCTTAACTCCAATCTTCCAAACATTAGTTCACTCATCCATAAAAACAATGCGCTCAAAAGCAGATTAATGCCAGCTACAGAAATAAAAGCAAGAGCAACACTATTGGTATATGCTCCAACTATAATGCCTATAATACCCGGTGGTAATAGGAAAAGCAAAAAAGTAAGCAGCCTAATGACTGGAAAAAAGGCCTTCATATCAAAACTACTGGGAATGAGAATATGGATGATCACCGAACTAAAAAGATTTAAAAATACCATGGACATAGGAAAGGCTAAGGCCCCAACTATAGAAAATAGAGATACCCTAAAAATAACGCCTACAGGAAGCAGTGCACAGGACATAAAAATAATCACTTTCATTATTGGTACAATATTTAAAGCCAAAATCTTTTTCCAAGCTTGACCGGGCAAAATAAAGATATATTTCATCTTCAACTCATAATCAATAGAAACTTGCATGGAAGATAAAAAGGTAATATAGGCGATTGCTCCTGAGGCAATAAAGTAAATCATAGAGGATTTGTCGGGCATTAATACACCAAAAGCAATAGATACAATCAATACTGCTAAGACTTTCCATTGAAAGATCAAAGAACCGGAAGCCCTTTTATTGCTCACCAATTGCATCCACAAAAATGCCCAAGGACCTTGGCCTACACTCTTTACTTCTACTTGTCGCACTTTTTTACTAGGGGCATCCTTCATAGACATTCTTTTTCCTTGGTTTTTATTACGGAGGAGTTCCCATCTTTTTTCCGCTGAGGGAAGGGCATCCTCATAATAATCTTCTCCCAAGAATATAGCCAAAAAAGTAAGAATACCAATGGTCAACAATTGTAAGACTAAAAATAAAGTAGAAAGAGCTGTTTTACCTAAAATACTCACGCCGATTAATTCGGCACTCCAACCTATAATAGGGATATAGTTAAATAGTGGATGATTAAATGCCCAAAATACCCCTTGCAATAGATCCTGTTGAATATAGATACCATAACCGATAGCCATCAGGATAAAAATCACTAGACCATAGAGGAAATAATGTAGCCATTTCTTAAAACCAAAACGAGTGGAGAGTACAAAGGTCAAGTAAGAAAAGGGTACAGTAAAAAGAAACAATGCCATAATGCCCACGATACCATAGACCATGGAGCCGGGATGTAGAGGGCCATAAAAAACTTGTAAAAGGGGAAACATAAAAACCATAAAAATACTGGTAATGACTAAAACAAAGGACTGTTTTACCATAGAATAGGCCAAAACAATCTTAGGGCTAATGGGGGAAGGGAATAAAAAGTTCACATCTCCCATAGAAAACAATCCATCAAAATTTTTACTACTAGAATAGAGAGTAGTAGTAAACAAAACAAAGACCAAAGCCTTAATAAGGACAGAAAATAGATCTTTTTTAAAGACGAGATTGGGTATACTCGTAGCCTGTTTATCTCCATTCCCATTAAAGGCTGTATATAGGATAAAACCAAACCAAAGAATATAGAAGATATAGAGGAGAAGCTTCCAGGGCTTTTTCTTAATTTCTAAAATATAATTCTTAAACTTTCGTAAATCTTGAAGGATTAGAAATCCAAAGGTAGACATTATTTTGTCACCTCCAAGAACACATCTTCTAGGCTAGAGGATTCTCCTCCCTCTACCCGGGATCTTAATTCATCTAAAGTACCCTTAGCAATGAGCTTTCCATTTTTCAGCACCAATACCCGATCACAAAAATCCTCTATAGAGTCTAAAAGATGGGAGCTAATAAAAATACACTTTCCTTCTTCTTTTAGCTGTCGAAAAATATTTTTCAATTCCCGAATGGCTTTAGGATCCAGTCCAATGAAGGGTTCATCAAATATTAACAACTTAGGGTCATGCAAAAGCCCGGTACAAATAGCTACTTTTTGTTTCATGCCCTTGGAAAGATTTTTTCCCAATTCATTGACTTTGTCCTTTAAATCAAATTGATCCAGCAGATGATCGGCCCTATCCTTCCAATGGGATAAACCATAGGCATAGGCCACAAATTGCATATGCTCCATGACCGTCAGCATTTCATACAATTCTGGTGTTTCTGATACATAGGTAAATAAATGCTTAACTCGGACGTCTTTATGGGCAATACCTTCAATGGTGATGGTGCCGCTTGTAGGACGAAGTAGACCTGTAATGGCCTTTAAAGTGGTACTCTTGCCGGCCCCATTGGGCCCTAATAAACCCACAATCTCCCCAGACTGTACCTCAAAGGAGACATCTTCCAAAGCTTTTAACTTCCCATAATTCTTAGACAGATGACTTACAATTAACATAGCAAAAACTCCTTTTTAAATCAGATAAAAAATAAGGAATATTCCTTACAAATTCTTTAACAAATTTTTATTTTTAAATTAAAAAATTACTATATAGGGAAACAACTTTGATTCTTAATAAAAAATACTAAGAGACTGCTTTTGCATAAGATGGATTAAACTTTCATCATATATCTACTATCATACATCATCCATCTTCTATCATCTACCATTGATTTATGAAAATTTACCCTCGTATATATCTTTCATAAACTCCAATACTAAAATTGAAAGAAAAATTTATATAAACAGTTGATTTTAACTGTCAAATGGGATATAAAGGAAGGGCAAGACAAAGTCCAAAGGAAGATCAACATGACAAGCAAAGACAAATTAGAAGAATATTTAACCGTAGGCGTCTATGGAGCACCAGAAATAAAAAAAGAAGAAAAAATAAGATATTTAGGACTGTTTAGAGAAAATGTAGTAAAGGGACTAACCTTCCAAGAAATTCAGGATGCTGCGGGGCTATTTTATTTTAAACTAGCTTTAAAAAAGCCCCATGTGGATAAAGTGGTTATCCGACAAGACATCTTAGAAGAAAAAAGAAGACAACTAATTGCCATTACCACAGAAAAAAGCTTAGATTTTAAGGTAGTCAGCTCAGAGGATTTTATAGGAGACTTGGCCGTAGTATTAGCCAGCAATGAGGCAGTAAATAGCAAAGATATCTCTATGGAGAATAAGCCCGAAATATCCCAGTTTTTTAAAGACAACTTTGGAAAATCCCTTTGCAAAGACTGTCTTGAAAAAGCAGAAGCAATTCATCCCGATCTTCCAAAGGAGTTTAAAAAAATATCCTTCTTTGATAAAATCATGGGCATTAAGTGTGAATGTGATAGGGGGCAAAAGTAAATTTAATCCTAGGCAAGCACCCTAGAGAACAAAATCTGTGGGGCCTTGCTGAAGGGAAAGTGAATTAAAATTTTAAAAAAAATTAAGGTATAAACCAAAACCTTCCTGGCAATAATGATTATGACTAGGGAGGTTGCATATAGAGCTGAGTTGTTTTATCCCCCTTTTACTAATTCTTCTCTATAAGCCCTCCCTTTTCCATTGAGAAAATGGGAGGTTAACAAATGAAAAAACAGTCAAGATGGATAATTGGATTTGCAATGACAAGTATGTTATTATTTTCTTTCTTTTTATTTACCACGGATAAAGTACCCGCTCAATCTGATGAACAAAAAAATAAAACAGATGGGCAAGTGCTAATGGAAGCCTTTACAGCCACCCAGGGAGACCTAGCAGGAACCAACATGAACTTTTGGGGACAAATAGAAAACAAAGAGTATAGCCAAGAGCATATGGAAAAAGTGGCAATAGATGTAGCAACACAATTAGAAATGGATCAACAGGCAGATATTCAGACACAACAGGATAAGGATTATACTCAGGTAAGACTGACCTCTTTATTGGAGGATAAGATGCTCCTTACGGTTATTGTAGAGAGCATGAAAAACCAAGAAGGACATATAAACACCTATCTTGTAGTAGACCTTTCCCTTGGAAAAGAGTATCAAAATCTTGATGGTTTTGAATCCAATATAAAGAATCACTTTAATGATTTGGGATTCACTTGTGAAAACACCATGACCATCATAGGAACCTTTTCTGAAAAAATGAATAGGAATAAGATGAAGGATACTATTGGAATATCTTTTGAAAAAGCAGATGGAGAAATAGTAGAAGGAATAGAAGAAGCAGAATATAATGAGATGGTAAGCCTAACAGGGTATAGCCCAAAAATAAAAAATAGTCTTCAAATAGGAGGACAACAAGTCAATATTAACGGAGCTATGCGATACAATGAAGAAGAAGGAAAGACTTATTTTTGGTTAGGTGTACCATTGATTGCAACCGAATATTAAAAATCTGAAATGGGGGTGGAAGCTTGGAAAAGATTATTGTAGAACAAAGTCCCCCTTTGAGTGGCGTGGTAAGAGTTAGTGGAGCAAAAAATTCAGTATTACCTATATTGGCAGCATCACTTTTGTCCACAGAGAAGTGTATTTTAGAAGATGTTCCCTCTTTAAAAGATGTGGAAGTACTTTGCGAATTATTGACCTCTTTAGGGGCAGATGTTCTAAGAAAAAAAGCCAATATTATAGAAGTAAATAGTAAAAATCTTGACAATGATGAGGCACCCTATGACCTCATCAGAAGAATGAGAGCTTCATTTTTGGTGATGGGACCATTGTTGGCCAGAATGGGAAAAACAAGGATATCTCTACCTGGAGGTTGTGCCATTGGTTCCCGTCCTATTGACCTGCACCTAAAAGGATTCAAAGCCTTGGGAGCAGAAATCACTATGGGCAACGGGTTTATAGAAGCCACTGCAGAGAAGCTTATAGGAACAACCATTTATCTAGACTTTCCCAGTGTAGGTGCTACCGAAAACATTATGATGGCAGCTACACTAGCAGAAGGACAAACTCTCATAGAAAATGCAGCAGAAGAGCCAGAAATAATAGATCTAGCAAATTTTTTAAATAAAATGGGTGCAAATATAAAGGGAGCCGGTACAGATACCATAAGAATCCAAGGAGTAAAAAAACTTACTGGTACTCAGCATACAGTCATCCCTGATCGTATAGAAGCAGGTACCTACATTATCGGTGCCGCCATGACTGGAGGCGACGTTATTGTAGAAAATGTAGTTTCCTTTCACATTCATCCGCTTATTGCAAAATTAAGAGAAGCGGGAGTCTATATAGAGGAATTGGATAACGAAAGAATCCATGTGAAGAGCAATGGGAACATGAAGACTATAGATATTAAAACCTTACCCTATCCGGGATTCCCAACAGATTTACAAGCCCAAATGATGGCAATGCTTTCCAGGATAGAGGGCGCTAGTATGATTACAGAAACGGTATTTGAAAATCGCTTTATGCATGTAGATGAGCTAAAAAGAATGGGTGCAAACATTCGGATAGACAACAGAACAGCCATCTTGGAAGGCGTATCAGCCCTTACGGGGGCAGAAGTCAGTGCAACAGACCTAAGAGCAGGAGCCGCTTTAGTACTAGCAGGGTTAGTAGCCCAGGGAAAGACCATTATCAATAATATATATCATATAGATCGAGGCTACGACGGTATCGAAGAAAAACTAAGAGGATTAGGCGCAATCATATATCGACAAGAGATGTAAAATTTTATTATTTAGAAGGATTTCAAAGAAAGGGGCTGGCAAAGCCCCTTTTATTCTATTTGGGAAGACTTTTACTTTATGATAGACTATAGCTAGAATATATTCGCCATGAATATATACATAACTACATTTTCAAAACAAAAAATGTAAGGGGGTATAGTCATGGATAAGGAAATTTTAGAATTACTAAAGGAAATGCAAAAGGATATTAAAGACCTTAAAGTGGGACAAGGGCGTTTAGAAGAAGGACAACATAGACTAGAAACTGGGCAAAGCAAATTAGAAGAGGGACAACAAAAAATAAGGATGTTGTTGGAAGAATTAGAACCTAAAAATGCTAATCGGCATTTAGAATTGAAGGAATCTATAAAGGAATTAAGAAAAGACGTAAATAATGTAGAAATCATCACCAGTAGCAATTGGAATGATATTGCGAAATTAAAATCAATTAAATAGCATGACCAGCACCCTTTATCCCTTAGATAGAGGGTGCTTTATTATATGGAAATAGCGAGATTAAATTTTATCCTGCAATGCTAAATATGTCTAAATTTCCCGGGAAATCTCAGGAAATGTAAAAAGTTTTTAGAAGAATATTTCATGTCTTTGTAGAATATATATTAGAATATCTAAAATTAGAAGAGAAGAGTTTCCCTATTTTATCGATTATTCGAAAATGCACTCTGTTCCATCGGCTATCTACCTTCTATTTATAACGAAACAATCCAAAGACAAGGGGGAGAAACAATGAAATTCATTGGCTATACCGTACTAACCATTTTAATCATAGTCATCATTATTCCAACCTTTATAGTAAAGGGCTGTAATATAGTAAAAAAAGAGGACAACTATAGTCTAGAACCGCCGGATACCAAAATTACATTAAAAGTATTAAACCATCAAAACAATGAAGTCATGGAGCTAGGACTAGAAGAATATATCGTAGGAGTGGTAGCAGCGGAGATGCCCGTTACTTTTGAACTTGAAGCTCTAAAAGCCCAGGCAATAGCTGCTAGAACCTATACCGTAATGAGACTACAACAATTTGGGGCTGCCCCCAATGAAAAGCATCCACAATATGATATGTGTACCGACCATACCCATTGTCAGGCCTGGATCGGCAAACAAGATCGGATAAACGTGTGGAAAAAGGATAAAGAATTGGGATTATTGGACTATGTAACGCTATGGAAAAGACTAGAGGAGGCAGTGGGCAGCACCAGGGGTAAAGTCATTACCTATAATGGAGAACTTATTGATCCTTTATTCCATTCCACCAGTGGAGGGAAGACCGAGAATTCAGAGGATTATTTCAGCTCCAAAGTCCCCTATTTAAGAAGCGTCATTAGCAAACATGAAGAGCATTCCCCTCATATGGTCAACAAAACTACCATGACCACAGATCAATTTGTATCTAAATTAAAGGAAAAAATGCCAGATATTAAAATAGATACAAAAAAACTAGCCCAGGAAATAAAGATTTTAGAAAAAACAGAGGGAGGACATATCAAAAACATTCAAATAGGCAATAAAACTTTAAAGGGCAGGGAAGCTCGGGAAGCCCTAGGACTCAAATCTTCTAACTTCACCGTAGAGATCAAAGGCAAGGAAGTATTTTTCACAGTGACAGGTTATGGTCACGGAGTAGGCATGAGCCAATACGGAGCCGACGGTATGGCCAAAGAAGGAGCCAAAGACCAGGAAATTATAAAACACTACTATCAAGATGTGGAGATAGTGGATATTTATGATAAAAAATAAGACCGATCTCTACTCTAGAGAGTAGACAAAGTAGAAAAATATAGATTTGTCTTAAATAAAATATTAGAGCCACTTTTGGAGAAAAATGCGTCGTAGACTATATCGCATATTATAAATAGTAACAGCTGGCCCAGTTAAATTCCGTTTTGCCCATGTTCGTGACTAAAGGTTTGTAAATTCGCTATCTAGGAAGCGTCAAAAACTCGCTACGCTCAGACACTTGACTTAAAGCGCCTATCTAGCTTCATTAACAAACCCTAAGTCTCTTCACAAAGCAAAATCTCCATTTAACTCGCCCAGCTGACACATAAATAGTGGGTTGCAAAGATGGTTGCTATCTAAGCTTCAGTAAAAGATCATAGACCTAAAAATAAAACCCTAGACCCTTCGCTTCTCTTACGATGACAAGCCTTTTTATAACGCACTGTTTGCAGTTCAGCTGGATTAGTTAAATGGAGACTTGACATAGTGTAGGGGTTTAGAGTTTGTTAATGCAGCTGGAAGCGTTTTAAGTCAAGTGTTTGAGCAAAGCGAGTTTTTGACGCTGCTAAAAGCAAATTTTACAAACTCTTACCCCAAACGTAGCAAGTCGGAATTTAACTAATCCAGCTGTTCCTATCATAAAAAGAAGGGCAGTCTACGACGTATTTTTCTTATTATGTATATAGGACTACTAATGGGAATAATAAAGTTTTATATACAGAAATGACTAACAATTTAGAACGGGGAATATATGAGCGTAAGAATAGGCTAATAAAAGGTTTTCCTGCAGAATCCAATAAAAATTTTTCAACACAGGTATAAACCCATCCTTCATCTGGACATAATACAGGTGGAGGTGTAGTCAATGAAGAGAAAACTATTTTCTGACAAAACGTTTTCGAAAGAAAAATTACTTAAACTTTTAGACAAAGAGGGATTTTATGTAGTTGTATTTTTATGTGTAGCCGTTATTGCAACTACGGCAGTATATGTAACTCGGAATAACCTAGATTATTTTACCCAAAACAATAAAGAGGACAGTAAGCTTTCAGAAAAGATAGATGATCATGAATATTTCCAACCAGAGGATATTCAGCCTGAACCCCCAGAAAAAGAACAACAGACAGTTGCAAGCAAAGATAAAGAAGTCAATAAAGAGCAAGATAAAGAAAAAGAGGAAAATAAAGAAAAATCCACCAGCAAAGAAACTGTCCCTAATGCAACAGAAGTGATGTCCCCAAATGGTCAAGAAAATAAAGAGACCCCAAAATCTACAGAACAAAACAGCGCAATCAATATGGAAAGACCTGTGGGGCAAAACACCATTACCATGGACTATAGCTATCAGACCCAGCCAGTATTTTCCCAAACCTTAAATGAGTTCAGGTCAGATCATCAGGGAATAGATATAGAAGCTGCAAAGGGCACGGTAGTTAAGGCTGCACTAGAGGGTAAAGTAATAGATATCCAACAAGATGCCAAGCTAGGCACCCTCATCACCCTTGATCACGGCAACGGCATCAAAACCAAATACGGCAACCTAGATAAAAAGGTTGATGTACAAAAAAATCAACAAGTTAAAAAAGGTCAAGCTTTGGGCAAAGCAGGTAATACCGCCATGTTTGAAATAGAAGACGATCCCCACATACACTTTGAAGTATGGAAGGGTGACCAACCTCAAGATCCTAAAAATTACATAAAGGACTTGAAACTTAAAAAAGAATAAAAAATAATTTAAAGAATTAATTTTATTTGTTGTATTCGTTGGATGGGAATCCAACGAACACAACAGATCAATTTTAGGTCTAATCATTGATTCTAATTACTTTCACCTAGGGAGAGACGACAAGGAATCAATGACTAGACCTATTTTATATTTTCTACCGCCTATTTCTTGTCTATATTATTTTTCTAATAAAACCGTATAAAGCCTTCTAATATAATACTTCACTGCATAAGAATATAAAAAAGCTTTTCAGTGAAGGAGGTTGCTCGATGTGAAGGGGTATATAGAAGAGCGAGCAGTGGAGATTGCCAATCATATTATAGAAACCAATACAACAGTACGAGAAACAGCTAAAGTATTTGGAGTAAGCAAATCAACAGTACATAAGGATGTCACCGAGAGGCTTCCAAAGATAAATCCTACAATCGCCCAGGAAGTAAAACGAGTATTAGATAAGAATAAAGCCGAAAGACACTTGCGAGGTGGTCTAGCCACTAAGATGAAATATAAAAATCAACAATCACAGATCGAATAAAAAATTGTAGGGACGTATAAGGATACGTCCTTTTAAATTGTAAAAAATTCATGTTCTATGATCGTCATCCTGAGGCGGATACAACCAAGGATTTTTGCGCTTATTAAAATACATCAGAAACTCCCAAAACAACCTCGAAATCGGCTAGAATATTAATAATTTCTTAAATAACTGTAAAATTTACAAAAAGGACTTGAAAAAGAAAGTTTTTTGTAGGAAAATCAAGGAAGGAACAAAATATCTGGGAAATAATTGGAATTCAGCCATAAGAGGAAAAGAAGAATTCTATTAAATACCGTAAAGGGGTTGTGGGGTAACAATGTTTAATTGGAAAACAGATATTGGAATTGATTTAGGTACGGCCAGTATACTCGTTTACATTAAAAACAAAGGAGTTGTATTACAAGAACCCTCCGTAGTAGCCATTGACATCAACACCAATAAATTACTCGCAGTAGGGGAAGAAGCTCGTCGAATGCTAGGGAGAACACCGGGAAACATCGTAGCCATTCGTCCATTAAAAGACGGAGTCATTTCTGATTTTGATATTACTCAAAGAATGTTAAAATATTTTATTACAAAAACCTGTGGCAGCAAGAAAATCTTTCGCCCTAGGGTAATGGTAGGCGTACCCAGTGGTGTAACAGATGTTGAAAAAAGAGCCATAGAAGAAGCCGTATTACAGGCAGGAGCCAGTAAACCTTTCATCATTGAAGAACCTGTAGCGGCAGCCATTGGAGCCGGTATGGACATTACTGAACCTACAGGCAACATGGTGGTAGATATCGGTGGGGGTACTACCGACATCGCTGTACTCTCTTTAGGAGGCATAGTAGTCAACACCTCCATCAAAGTAGCAGGGGACAAGTTTGATGAAGCCATTGTACGCTATATGCGCAAATATCATAATGTACTTATCGGGGATCGAACAGCAGAAGATCTAAAAATCACTGTAGGATCAGCTTATCCTAGAGAAGAAGAAATCTCTATGGACATCCGAGGACGGGATCTCCTTTCAGGACTTCCAAAAACCATTTCGGTATCCTCCGAAGAAATGAGAGAGGCCATTAGCGAACCCGTGGCAGCCATAGTAGAAGCTGTACATGCTGTACTGGAAAAAACACCCCCAGAATTAGCCGCAGATATCAGTGAAAGAGGAATATACATGACCGGAGGAGGAGCCCTTCTCTATGGATTGGACATGCTTATCCATCAAAGAACAGGAGTGCCTGTCCACATCGCAGAAGAAGCCATTTCTTGCGTAGCCTACGGTACCGGAAAGGCCCTAGAAAACCTGGACTTACTAGAAAACATCATGATAGAATCCCAAGGAAAAGGATATACCTTAAAAGACTAAGAATCCCAAAAGCAGCTCAGCTGCTTTTTTAATGTCGTAAAGTTTTGTAGAGTTGTCATTCCGAGTGTAACGAGAAATCTTGCCCTTGTCCCCCCAAATACGTTATAATAGTAATCATGTACAGTAAATTAAAGTAAATCAGAAAACCAAGAGGTGAAAACCATGTTAAATAGCACAGACATTCAAAAAATCCTGCCCCATCGCTATCCCTTTTTGTTAGTAGATCGAATTGTAGAAATAGAAGAAGGAAAAAGAGCCGTAGGAATTAAAAATGTCACCATTAACGAACCCTTTTTCCAAGGTCATTTCCCCGGCAATCCTATCATGCCCGGAGTACTGATTGTAGAAGCCATGGCCCAAGTAGGAGCCACCTGCATCCTAGTACAAGAAGAATACCGAGGAAAACTCGCAGTATTTACCGGTATAGACAAACTCAGGTTTAAAAAGCAAGTCACTCCTGGCGATGTTCTCAAAATGGAAGTAGAACTCATCGCCATGAGAAGAGGCATAGGAAAAGCTACGGCGGTAGCTACAGTAGATGGAGAAATAGCCGCTAAGGGAGAGTTGATGTTTGCCATAGTGGAGAATAAATAAACACATTTAACTGAGAGGGATTTTCCTCTCAGTTTTTCAATTTTTTGTATAGTTAAAAACTAGGAATATCTTTGTAGAAAAAGAAGGAGATATAGAAGTCTATGCCGAATTAAAGAAGTTGAATAAAAAATAGAAAGGAGGGAGAAAGTGAAAATGCTAAGAAAAATCATAAGCCTTGTATGTCTCTTTAGTATCTTACTTACCCCTTTGGCTCCTTTAGTGAGTGCAGAAGAAGTTAA